>JAGWOD010000017.1 GCA_028871115.1 Patescibacteria group bacterium
GAGCAATAAGAAGGCAATCGATATCGAGGGCGGATTCGTGCCGCACTATGAAATCGTGCCTGGAAAAGCCAAGGTCATCGACGAACTGCGCGATATCGCAGCAGAGGCAAAGGAGGTTATTCTTGCGACCGACCCCGACCGCGAAGGCGAAGCTATTGCCTGGCACCTTAAAGAGGTCCTCGGAAAAGCAAAAAAGGGGCAGAAATTTGAGCGCATCACGTTCAATGAGATAACGAAGGATGCAATCAAAGAAGCGCTCTCGCAGCCGCGCGAGATTGATGAGCACCTTCGATACGCCCAAGAAGCCCGGCGCGTACTCGACCGGCTGGTGGGATACGACCTCTCGGGACTTATCTGGAAGAAGGTGCGCTATGGTCTCTCGGCCGGACGGGTCCAATCCCCCGCTCTGCGCATTCTCATGGAGCGCGAGCGGGAGATTCGCGCCTTCGTGCCTGAGACCTACTGGGCCATCGCCGCACAAACAAAAACAAAGAAGGGCGTGGATCTTCTCCTTACCTGCAGTGAAGAACCCCGCGACAGAGCACTCGTGACGAAGATTCTTGAGGGAGTAAAAAAGGACGGTCTCTCTGTCTCAGACGTTACCGAGTCGCAGATGCGCCGCTCACCTCGACCGCCCTTTACTACTTCAACGCTCCAGCAGGCAGCCTCCTCGAGGCTCGGATTCTCTCCCTCAAATACCATGCGTATTGCTCAGCGTCTCTACGAGGCGGGCCTCATTACCTATATGCGCACAGACAGCGTAACGCTCGGCAAGGGAGCGCAGGGTGTCATGCTCTCCTACCTTGAGAAGCAATACGGTAAGAAGTATGTGTCTGCACGCACGTACAAATCCTCAAGCAAAAATGCACAGGAGGCCCATGAGGCGATACGCCCGAGCAATCCCGCCAAAGCGTCGGCAGGAACAACGCCCGAGCAAAAACGTCTCTATGAGCTTATCTGGCGACGCACCCTCGCCTCCCAAGCGGCGGATGCAGAACTTCTCAAGAGCAAGATACTCGCAACAACAAAAGATAAGGATATTCCTGAATTCTCCGCAAACGGTTCGCGCGTCGTCTTTGATGGATGGCTCAAAATCGATCCCGCAGCGCGCGGCGAGGATGTTGAGCTTCCGAAAGTCGCCTCGGGAGAAGCACTCACGGTGCTTAACGTCATCGCCGAGGAGAAACAGACCCTTCCCCCTGAGCGCTACAGCGAAGCAGGACTCGTCAAAGAACTTGAGAAGCGCGGCATCGGCAGACCCTCTACGTACGCCACCATCGTGAAGACGCTCCAGGATCGCGGCTACGTAGTAAAAGAAGGGCGTTCCCTTCTCCCTACCGACGTAGGAGATGTTGTATCCTCCTTCCTTGAGAAGAATTTCTCCGAGTACATCAGCGATACCTTTACTGCGGAAATGGAAAATGAACTCGATGAGATAGCCGAGGGCACCAGGCAGTATGAAAAGACCCTGCGCGATTTCTACAAACCATTTCAGAAGGAACTCAAGGCAAAAAGCACTGCGGAGAAAATAACCGATCTCGGTCCTGTAAGCGCGGAGTTCCCCTGCCCTGTGTGCGGGAGCCCTATGGTCTACAAGCTTTCACGTATGGGCAAATTCATGAGCTGCTCGCGATTCCCCAAGTGCCAAGGAGCGCGCACTGAGAAGGGCGAGGTTATGAGTAAGGAAGAAGCTAAACCTATCGGCAACGATCCGGAAACTGGCGGGGCTATCTACGTGCTCAACGGCCGCTTCGGTCCTTTTGTACAGCTCGGCGAGACGAAGAAAGGTTCCAAGAATAAGCCCCGCCGCGCGAGCATCCCCAAAGGAAAGGAGCCTACAAGCGTGACCCTTCAAGACGCTCTTACGTATCTCTCTCTTCCTCGCGAGCTCGGAGTTCATCCACAAAGCGGAAAGGCTATCTCTGCCAATGTCGGCCGATTCGGCCCCTACATCGTGCACGATGGCGACTTCCGGTCACTGAAGAAGGACGACGTCTATACGATTGCCCTCCCTCGGGCGCTTGAAATACTGAGCGAAGAAAAGAAACGCCGGGGATTTGCACGTAAGAAAAAGAGCGAAGAAAAATAAAGACGCGCCCTCTTGAGCGCGTCTCAGGAATGAAAGACCTATTTGGGACGGAAGCGCCGCCCATGGTGAAACCCGTCAACATGACTGTTCCCGCGAGGATGTCCCCTCTGAGAGAAAGCGCCACGGACGGGGAACGTCGGATAGGTACGCTTACTTGGGGTGGGCGGCTGAAGCGGCTCTGCCCTGGAGACGAAATCGGCGCTTTCGAGGAGCACCATGAACACGAGCGGTGGTAGCAATGAAACCGGCATACACTCTCCCCCTCAACCCTTGAAGTACTTCTCTAAAAAACTATACTGCATAAATGGCTTCGGCAAAAGATATTCTCGATCTCATGGACTCCCCGACAGAGGAGGACCGCACCCTTATCGAGCGAGCGTATCAGTTTGCCGAAAAAGCTCACGAGGGACATCGGCGGCTCTCGGGTGATCCGTATTTCACCCATCCTGTGGAAACCGCCAAAGGGTTAGCGCGACTTGGCATGGGACGAGTCGTGATTGCTGCAGGACTTCTGCACGACACGGTTGAAGATGTTGGTGTCTCTGCCGACACTATAGAGAAAGAATTCGGAAAAGAGATCCGCTTTCTCGTTGAAGGAGTCACGAAACTGGGACGCCTGAAATACCGCGGCAGCGAACGGCACGTGGAGAGTTTGCGCAAACTTCTCGTCGCAACTTCAAAGGACGCCCGAGTGCTTATCATCAAGCTCATGGACCGCCTTCACAATATGAAGACGCTCTCCTCCGTCCCTGAAGAAAAGCGCACGCGCATCGCGCTCGAGACCCTTGAGATCTACGCGGCAATCGCCCATCGCCTTGGTATGGGAGCACTGCGCCGCGAGCTTGAGGACCTCGCCTTTGAGTATGCATATCCCAAAGAATTTGCGGAGGCGAAAAAACTCCACCTGCAGCGGACCAAGGAAACTCGAACACGTCTCGAAGAGATGTCGCGCAAACTCAAGCGGGCGCTTGCCGAAGGAGGCATCGTGCACTTTGAGAGCGACTACCGCATGAAAGGACTCTGGAGTTTTTGGCGCAAACTGGAGCGCAAAGGAGGCGACATCGAGAAAATCTATGACATCGAAGCACTGCGTGTCATCGTTGATACGGTTTCCGACTGCTACCGAGCGCTCGGTATTGTGCACGGGCTTTGGCAGCCGCTCCCCAATAAAATAAAGGACTACATCGCCTTCCCAAAGCCCAACGGCTATCAAAGCCTCCATACCACCGTGTTCTCGGGCGACGGCGGTATTGTCGAGATACAAATACGCACCCGCCAAATGCATGAGGAAGCAGAGCGTGGTATTGCAAGTCACGTCTTCTATAAAGAAAATGAAGCGGGCCAGCCGGAAAAGGGTGGGCGCCAGACAAGTTTTGACTGGATTAAGAGTCTCCTTCCAGGATTTTCCCGGAGAAAACTGCGGGCTTCGGCCGACGGAGTACCAGGTAATACTCCGCGACACTATGGAGGAGCGGGAACGCCTGAGTGGCTGAGTGAACTTGGTGAGGAAGGCAGCGACCCTGATTTTGAGACTTCTCTGCGCAGCGATATCTTCTCGCAACGGGTATTCATCTTCAGCCCAAAGGGTGATGTTGTTGATCTACCCGCAGGAGCAAGTCCCATTGATTTTGCCTACGCCATACACTCCGACATTGGAGACCACATTTGGGGAGCTAAGGTGAACGGCAAGCTAGTGCCACTCGACACCAAACTCCATAACGGCGATATCGTCTACATTGAAACTCGCAAGGGAGCCCGTCCTTCGACCAAGTGGCTCGATTTCGCAAAGACGACGCTCGCGAGGCGTCATATCCGTATAAAACTCGATCACGAGAAGGGCACTAAATAGAGAAACTCCCTGGATCGAAACTATTTTCGTCCCGCTCTTTCTCTTCGGCTGGGCGGTCATCGAGCGTGACAGTATTTTCCCCTGAAGACTCGGAAGGAGCGGGTTTTTCCTCCGCGCCACTCGCGAGCATGCTGCCGAGGCTCGCAAAGAGCGCGCGTAAATCATCTTCCCCGAAGAAATCGATCGAAAGTTTTCCCCCGTTTTCTTTAGGTTCGATCGTCACGCGGGTACCGAGTTTCTCGGTGAGTTCCTTCTCCATCTCGAGAATTTCCGGAGCATAGAGATACTCCTTTTTGCGGACTCGATCGAAAGCAATACGGCGGGCGATCGATTCGGTATCGCGCACCGTGAGCCTCTTGAGCATAATTTCCCGAAAGAGGGTGGCCTGCTCTTGAGGGCGATCGATGAGCATGAGGAGCGGGCGGCTATGACCTTCGGCGATTTTCCCCTCTGCGAGCGCCTGTTGCATATCAGAGGGCATCATGAGAAGTCTTATGGTATTGGAAACATACTCCCGGCTCTTCCCTATCCTTGAGGCAATATCGCCATGTTTGAAACTAAATTCTCTGACCAACCGATCGAAAGCTTTCGCGCGATCCATAGGATTGAGATCTTCCCGCTGTAGATTTTCGATGATGGCGAGTTCAAGTTTCGCCCGGTCCCCTTCATCGGCAGTACGGATGATGACCGGCACTTGCACGAGCCCCGCAAGTTTGCTCGCGCGCAAACGCCGCTCTCCCGCGATAAGTTCGTACTGGCTCACTACACCCCCATCCTCCTTCTGCACCTCCTGGCGGGTGACGACCAGCGGCTGAAGAACGCCATATTGGCGAATAGAATTCGAGAGATCACGTAACTTCACCTCGTCGAACTCCTTGCGAGGTTGAAAGGGGTTGGGCTGTATCTTATCGATGTCGACCCAAAAAATGGAATTGCCGTAAAAAGACCCTTGCATGAAAAACAGTATAGCAATAATCTCACCCTTCATTGAGCAAGGCGCGGTTGTATCGTATTGTGAAAGCGCGCCGGGGTGGCGGAATTGGTAGACGCAAGGGACTCAAAATCCCTCGATCGCAAGGTCATGAGAGTTCGATTCTCTCCCCCGGCACTACAGATTCTTTTCAGACTATTGTCTCCGTGCTAGGCTCGCACAAGACACGCGTTCTCCACAGGGAGGGGTTATGGTCGAAATCATTTGCTGCCTTGATATGAGCCACTTCTCGGGAAAAAACCAAGGCATGCTTAAGGAGCTCAAGAAGAGAAACCTTATCGGTATGGCGCGCGTCGGTCGCGACACGCTCGACCGAGCAAGTGGCGTGAACGGGTACAGCGTGGGCAGCGTACTCATCAACCGCTGCCTCCAGCTCGAAGTGCCGGTTTTCCTCGACGCAAAGATCTTCGAGATTGGCTCGCAGGCGGTACAGATCGCCCAGGCACTTCTTGATCAACATGAAGGGATCCGTATGCTCACGGTGGTGGGCCATGAACTCGGGGAAGACACACTCCGGAGAATCAAACTTATATGTCAGAAGAAGGGTGTCATCGTTGTCGCGACCACCTCGCTCACTGACACAAACAATTCCCGGACAATGAGCATCGCGAAGAAGGCAGGGGTCTGCGGGCTACAGATGGTGGTATGCGCAGGCGAGGAAATCGAATTGGTCCGACCTCTTGGAGCAGTGGTACCTGGGGTGCGCCCTGCGTGGGCTACCTGGGTGAGGAATGATGACCAGCGGCGAACAGCCACTCCCGAAGCAGTGGTTAAGGCAAAATACGTTGTTGTCGGAAGACCAATCAACGAGTCGCCCAACCCAATCGAGACTGCAGAGCGGCTCCACAGCGAGCTGCGCCCCGTACGGGCTGTGCCTTCTGCAACAGCCTAAGTTTTCGCCGTGAGTCATGGAGGCACCCGCTTCCGACTCACGGCTTTTTGTTTCCTTGAAGCTGTGGTAGGAGTATCAGAAGGAAGAACCTAAACGGGGAGAGTATCGTGAATCAACCGCGCCTACAGGGCCGTACACTGGCATCGGGGCAGCGGGCATTCGAACCTGACCGCCTCATCCTGCAGACTTTGGCTCGCATGCCAATGATGCAGGCTCTTCTACACCTCCTTGCCCATATACGCAGAGCGTACTTCCATAGAGACTTCACAAAGCCTTCAGCAAGCAGAATCCCTCTGCCGCGCGTATCGGCGCCAATCGTGTGGTTCTTTGCACGCCGATTGCATGCCCATCCACGCATGCGGGAACTTATCGGGAAACGACTTCTGAGCGCCACCTACCCTCTCAAGCGGGATATGCGCCAGCTCTGTCTTATACCGGCAAGCAAAAGTGACCGACCCTTCGTCGTGGAAATCTGCAGAGCGTCCGAGGAAAAACGCAGCTTCATTCATGAGGCAGCGACACTATGGGACGGAGGGGAGCCCGAAGCACGGCGATTCCGCTACGCCGTGGTGCAGACAATACTTCTCAGTGGAGAGAGCTTCCGGGAGATACATGCACTCCTCTCCAGGGAGAAATTCAACACTAAGAATGTGCTCTTCCTGACGCTCATTGATTGCGAACAAGGGGCGCGGGAAGCGCTCCTTGCTGAAGGCATCGCCGTCCGTGCGGTGTATAGCCTCAAAGATATTCTTGAGGCAATAAAGAATAAAGAGTTCCTTGATCTTCCCTTCTGAGCGGCCCCTTTGCGGGCCGCTTTCCTTTTTTTCCTCTTCGGGTAGCGTTAGACCATGCAGAAAGTTATCGCACTAGTAGGGCCGACCGCCTCAGGGAAAAGCTCCCTTGGAATCTTCCTCGCACGAGAGCTTCGTGGGGAGATCCTATCCGCCGATTCGCGCCAGATCTACCGTGGGATGGATATCATTGCCGCAGTACCCTCAAAAAAAGAAATGGAGGGGGTACCTCATCACATGTTGAGAATTATGAGTCCCAAGCGCACCTACAGCGCCGGAGATTTTTCAATAGGAGGAGAGAAGCAAATCGCTCGAATAGTAAAGAATAAGAAGATACCAATCGTAGTCGGAGGCACAGGATTCTATGCAGACGCCCTTCTGTATGAGCGCCTTCTTCCTCCTGTTGCACCCAACGCTCGCCTTCGACGCACACTGGGAAGACATAGTGTCAAAGAGCTCTATAGGAGGCTCCGAGGGCTCGACCCGAGGCGGGCTCGGGAAATTGATCCCCACAATAAAGTTCGTCTTATTCGCGCGATAGAAATAGCAAAGGCTCTCGGTCAAGTTCCTAAGATAGAGCGAAAACAAAAATTCGACGTGCTCTGGCTCGGCCTCACCCCTCCAAAGAACTACCAAGGCGTATTGAGAAAACGCGCTCAATCGCGCTTGAGAAGAGGTATGCTGCGAGAAGCTGCTCGGCTACGTTCTCGCCTCTCGAAAAAACGCTTCCAGGAACTAGGAAAAGAATTCTCACTTCTTGCCGACCGACTTGATAAGAGGATTGCCGACAGAGAATTATTAGAGCAACTCGTAGGGTGGGAGGCGCAGTACTCAAAACGCCAGATGCGCTGGCTCAAGCGCAATTCCCATATACATTGGGTAAAAAATAGTTACCAAGCCCTACGCTATGCAAAGGATTTCCTTAAAGATTTGAAACACCCCGCTATATAGGTCACTTGATATACTGTGGGTATGGATCCTCGCAACCGGCTACTTCGAATCCAGAGCATGGTCCTCATTGGAGCACTCATTGTGCAATATGCCCTCGGCATGTGGGTAAACCTCTATGTCAGCTTCCCGCAAAGTGCTACCGAGGGACAGCTATGGGAATTCGCCTGGTCTCAGGTTCCTCTTGCATCACACATCATACTTGCCTTTCTCATACTTATTGGAGCGATCGTACTATGCGTACGCTCCTTTTATTATCGCCTGCGGGTATGGAAAATTTCCTCGACGATAGGACTCATCGCAATTCTTCTTGCGGGAGGTAGCGGAGCAACATTTATACCCTCCCAAACCGCACTCTATTCCTACAGCATGTCGCTGTGGTTTCTTGTAGCGCTCTTCTCCTTCGGGTGGGGTCTCTACGTCACTTCACCCCACCAAAAAGAACAGCAACAATCTTAAGAAGGCTTTTGGGGTTCTTCTCCTTTTTCTTCCTTCTTATCCTGTTCACAATCCCAATCTTTGTAGCGTCTGCGCCAGCGATGACGCGGCGAATCCCATGGGCCACCCCACCACCAGGAGCGACGCTCGAGCATCGAGAGACCCACAAGAATAACGATAACCGGCCAGAGAATATTCCATGAAATGTAGGGCAAAAGACCGAGGTTATTGAGAAGAAACACTATTCCGACGAGTACTACTATAGATCCCACAAGCATAAAAAATTAAATGAGTAGTAAAAGTGAATACCGATCAAAGTATAGCAAATAGAGGAAAAAAATGTTATTTTCCTACGTTGTTGGAGGAGTGGCTGAGTGGTCGAAGGCACCGCACTCGAAATGCGGCGTACCCGAAAGGGTACCGTGAGTTCGAATCTCACCTCCTCCGAGAGGTCGGACAATTTGCCAAAGAAGCGGGTGTGAAGAACGGAAATGCGGCTTCGCATAACAGTTTTCTGTCGATCAACCGAAAGTTCGATCCAATCACTTCGACGATCCGCCGCTTTACCTTTTCATCGCCCTCTTTGAACCACTGGACGACCAATTTAAGGCCAGAAATCAGGGTCAAAGCTGGTTCGATCCATGTCTCACCACTCTCCAACCGGGAGATCGCCTCGGATAGTTTCGCCTGCTCCCCTTTTATGCGCGTTCGTTCACGGGCGAAATCGTCATCGTTAATCCGCTCGCGGACTCTCAGTGTCGTGAGGTTGTTCCATTCTGCGGTAAGGGCATCTCGAGTCCGCTGCAATGCCGTGCGCTGAATGTCGAGCTCGCGTTCTCGAGAGCGCGCTCTTTTGCGCAGGCCATTGACGAGATATTCCTGCACGCGCTGGTTCAGAGTAATCGACTCGAGGAATTGGACGAGCTGCCTTTCAAGTTCCTCGGCCCTGATCGAGCCTTGACTACAATCGTACGTGAGCTGCTTCTTGTGCGTGCAGTGGTAGTAGACGTAACGGCTACCGAATTTGTTCACCTTACGCTCGGCTGTTATCCCGGATTCGCATTCCCCACATCGTAGGAGCCCGGTGAAAGGAAACGCGCGTCTTTTCGGCGAGGGCCGCCCGGGACGGCAGAGAATTGCTTCGACGCGATCGAACTCCGCCTCAGTCACCATAGGAGTGTGAGCGCCAGCGTAGGTCTGTCCGTTCCAAATAAGCCGGCCGCAATAAAACGGATTGGTGAGGATGTGGTGGACGATGCCGCGGGTGAGGGGCTTTCCACCTTGGCGTTTGTGCTGTGGGGTTGTGAGCCGCCACCGATGAGTTTCGCGGGTAATGTCGCTGATCGAGTACGCTCCGGTCAGCGCCATATCGAACATGCGGCGTACCAGTATGAAACGCTCAGTGTCGCAGACGATTGTTCTGGTCTGCGGATCGTTTCGATATCCAGTTGGTGCGCAGCCCGGGCGCCAGCCTTTTTCGAGTTTCGTTCGATAGCCGCGCTTCACGTTCTCCGACAGGCTGTCGACGTAATATTTCGAATAGCCAAAGATGATCGAGAGCATGAACTTGCCCTGGGAGTTGTTCTCGAAGGTGTAGGTCGAGAACTTGAGATCCTTCAGGAGCTTCTGATCGATGAGATAGACGATCCGGCCACCGTCAATCGAATTGCGCGCCAGGCGGTCGGGATGCCACGCGATAATGCCATCCGCTTCGCCATGCTCAATCCGCGACAACATCTCATTGAACACCGGGCGGCCGGGCGCCTTCGCACTGAA
>JAGWOD010000018.1 GCA_028871115.1 Patescibacteria group bacterium
GATAATAATCAGCAGCATAACCACCCACTGCGTGATAAGAGCGTTGGTAATGGGAATTCCGAGAAATGTTCCCAATTTTTGAGCCGCGAGATCTATCTGAATATTCATAGACGTGAAGATAGTACCAGATGAACGTATTTTTGTGGACCCGGCGAGAATCGAACTCGCGCCTCTGCAATGCGAATGCAGCGTTGTACCACTTAACTACGGGCCCGTCGGAGTGCCGAGAATCGAACTCGGGTCTCACGCACCCGAAGCGTGCATAATGCCACTATACGACACTCCGTTTTTGGGGAATTGAACGCGCGCAGGTCGGGTAGCTTGCGCGGGTGCACCCTGTAGGGCTCGAACCTACGACCTCGCCCGTGTGAAGGGCGCGCTCTAGCCAACTGAGCTAAGGGTGCGTGCGGAAATACTATCAAAAATTCTAATAAAAAGAAGCCCGCGCTGTCACTGCGGGCTTGTTTGTGTGTCGCACTCTTTGGAAGGAAGGAGTGGCTCGACGATAGCACTCCATTCTTCTCCATTGAGTCCCGGACATATCGTATAGAGCATGATCATCGATCTCTCCGGGCCAATAGCGATATAGCAAGCCCGGTGCTGGAGAGGATCATGGCTCGCTGTAAAGCGGAACAGTCCCTCGTTGTTGAAGTAAAGAACACAGCGACCTTCGTCTAACGTGCTGACGGTCGCAGGTCCCTCATCCCCCCTTTGGTTGTGGACTTGGTACCAAAGGTCCTCACGAACACTCTCCGGCCACTTCGAGATAATCTGAAGAAACACTTCTTTGCTCGAAATGCGGGTATCCTGAGTCCCCAGACCAAGGACAGCCAGTAGACAGAGCGCCTGTATGGCGATCCGCCCATACCGCCATAGGTGGTGCATTTTCCCCTCACAATTTTCAGCCGGTGGGGAGTATATGACGACCTATTAGTAAACGCAATGTTATGTAATCCAATAAAAATAATGAAAAGCGGCGCAACCTTTCTAGGTGCGCCGCATGAAATTCAGAGTCATAGTTCCCCCTCCTCTTCGAGCCGATGAATGATGTGGATTGCCCTTTCAAGGGTATCCACGCCGAGATGTTGGCAAGCCTTCTCCACGCTTTTCTCCACCGTTTCCGGCGAAACTTTCATAGAACAAGCAATGTTGAATTGACTCTCCCCCGCGGAGAGACGCTCTAAAAGTGCTCTCCTGCCAACCACCAGAGTCTTCCACCGCCCCTTAAAGGATTCGGGAATAGCACTACAAAGGAGCATGCCGTCCACTTTTGACCACCTCCTCTCTCGGAAGAAACTTCTGCCGCAATAGTACCAGTCCGCACCGCTTTGGCAATGTGGACCCGACCGGATTCGAACCGGTGACCTCCTCATTGCAAATGAGGCGCTCTACCAACTAAGCTACGGGCCCTTACGACCGCACTGTATCAAGTTTTGCGGCAAGGATAAAGTCATTTTCCGATAGCCCACCTATGGCATGGGTGGAGAGCTCTACCACTACACTTCCGTAAGAAACAGAAAGATCCGGATGATGCCCTTCTTTTTCTGCTACCTTCGCAATATCATTGACAAACTGTATCGTCTTTGAAAAGTCCTTAAAGGAAAATTTCTTGGTAATACTTCCTCCATCCTGAGAGATATTCCATCCTTGTAGCTCCTGAAGAAGTTTTTCCGCTTCTTCTTTTGTGAGCGGAGGCATATTCCCCTCACAAGGAACACAGTGTTTGTTAGCAAGGTCATTCATAGTTCAAAAAGTATATCAAACCTTTCGGCGGGCGAGCGTGATAACGTGATCGAGAAAATCAGAAAACTTAGAACCAACCGCGCGCAGCGCTTTGGGAAGAAGCGACTGAGAAGTAAGCCCGGGTAGAGTGTTAGTTTCAAGGAAATAAACACCTCGCTTACTTACAATGAAGTCCGAGCGTGAATAGTGAGAGAGGCCCAGACCCTCATGCACCGCGCGCGCTGTATTCATGAGTAGCTGTTTCTCTTCTGAACTGAAATTCCCCGGACAGATTTCAGCGCTTGCGCCACTGTACTTGGCACCATAATCGAAGAACGTCGATTCCGGCGGAGGAATAATTTCAACGGGAAGGAGCGGATAGGTTTTTTCACCCCGGAAGTGATCAATAACGCCCACCGTCGCTTCCCTGCCGCGGATAAACTCCTCAAAAAGGACTTTTGGGGCATGGGCGAATCCCAAGGTGAGAGCTTCACTAAGAGAAGGAAAGTCTCTGACCACCGTGGTACCGACAGAGGAGCCTCCAACGACCGGTTTTACGATCGCAGGCATCGGAAAAGAACGGAACAGCTCAAGTGCTTTCGCTCCTGTGGCATCAGGATCGAGTTTCTTAACTGTTATATGCCGAGCTACTTTGACGTTAAAGGGCGCGACCGCTTCTTTTGTGCGCTCTTTATTAAATGCAAGAGCGGAAGCGAATGCTCCCGAGCCGGTATAGGGTACGCCAAGTGTATCGAGAAGCCTCTGTACCGTGCCGTCTTCCCCGTAGTGCCCGTGAAGAGCATTAAAAACAATGTCCGTACCTTGAAGAGCTCTCCCAGGAGTTACCGGAAGGCCGTGTCGATGCCATTCTCCACTGCGGGAGATAAAAATATCCTCCGGAGCATATTTTTCCTTATCAAGTTCCTGAAGCACACTCGCTCCAGACCGGAGCGACACTTCATACTCGCTTGAAGGGCCTCCGCGCAAGACCGCGACCACCGTTCGCATAGGGAAAGTATACCTCACCTCCTCTCATAGCTTCTTCAGGCAGAAAGGTTATAACTCTTAGCGGAACAGAAGAAGAAAGGAGGTTCAGTAATGGCCAACACACGGCTCATCGAGTGCCTGGGGCACTGGCGGATACCCTCTGACCGCGTGAAGAAGCTGGCGCAGGCTGACGTAGTTCTTGCGCACGCATTTGGCGATCAAACAAAACTCAGCAGGCCAACTGCACTCATCGTAGGACAAGCAATAGTCACTGCCGATAAATACCGGAAGCCACTTGTCTGTCAGTTCCCTGGCAACAAGAGTGCCTCGTATCGTCGAGGTATCCGGCTTGAGGCGGTGATCGAGCACCATGGGCTTGACCAGGAATTCCCTCTCAACATCAAAGAAGTAAATAGGCAGGCTGCAGAGCTATGCCGGGAGCATGGATGGCGCACCGTCATTCTTTTTGCTCATCCGCATCATCTGTGGCGGGCGGGAAAGAATCTGGAGCGTCATGGCATTACGGTGGTGTACCCTTCAATGGATGAGATTCCGTACGACCGAAGTACATCCCGCCTTTCGTTTCGATCATCATTGACGTTTATCCCTCGGGAAATCGTCATGCGCCTTATGTACTGGTGCAACGGGCAGCTGTAACTTACAACCGCAACCTTCACTGGTTGCGGTTGTTTATGCTCTTGTGAGCATGCGGCGACTTCTCCTACGATGACGAGTAATGGCAAACCGATGTGCTTCGGCATTGGCAAGGAGAATATCCTGCTCTCTCATCCTGATGAGACCAGGATCCCCTGCAATACCGCGCGGCTTATGCTTCTCATTTTTGATGACGCCTACGACTGGTATCCTGATGCCTCCTTCTTCTAGTACCTTGAGTGCAGCGTTCATCTGCGCCTTCGAACCATCTACCACAATAAGTTTTGGGAAAGACCATTCATCATGGGCGAGTCTTCGGGAAAGCATCTCCCGCAATGCTCCCGTGTCATCGCCCGCTGCAACGCCACGGATATGAAAAGTGCGATATTCGCTTTTTTGCTGGACACCGTTTTCAACAACTACCATAGCCCCAACAGTAGCTCTGCCCTGAAAATGCGCTGTATCATAGGCTTCAATGCGATATCCATAGGCTCCAGAGGCTGATGGGGCTCGATATTCTTCCTTTATAAGCGAGACATCCTGTATATGCTGCAGTGCAAATATTTGTCTGCGAAGCCCCGCCGCCTTCTCAAACCGCTCTTCTTTTGCCATTTTTTTCATCTCCCGCTGTAGCTCCCTCAAAAGTGCCTTTTTCTTGCCCTGAAAGAACAGCACGAGATGTCGTACCGCTCTTGCGTACTCCTGTGCACTCACCTCGCCGGTACACACTCCAGGACAGAGACCGAGCTGCCGATTGAAGCAGGGCCTCCCTTGTCCCGGAGTGCACTTCTCATCGCGATACGGGAATATTTTACGGATGATCCGCAGAGCTTCCTTAAGCTGGGTCCCGTGGGGGAAGGGACCGAACACAGCTTTTATTTTGAAAGTTCGGTTGCCCTTCTCTCTTGCAAGTTCTTTTCCTCGTACGCGCAGTATCTGAGGAAATTTTTCCTCTGTGATTACAACGTAATTGAAGCTTTTGTCGTCCTTTTCAAGAGTATTGAATTTTGGCTTATGGGATTTAATGAGGTTGGCCTCAAGAATAAGAGCTTCAAGTACTGAGTCGGTCTGTCGCCAATCAAGGAAGCGTGCCTTAGCGACCATTGACGCGATAGAGGGGCTGCGTACATAGGCGAGGTCGCCTGCGAAATAGCTACGGGTACGGTCCCGCAGCGATGCGGCTTTTCCGATGTAGAGGACTTCTTTTCGCGAACCCAAAAAGAAATATACTCCGGGCGTATCAGGAATTTTTTTCTTTCTTTTTTCAAAATCGGCAAGCAGCATAATTTGACAATCTTCGACAGTATGCTACTTTCCAATCTAGTAAACAAGCTCTGGAGAAAACCATGAGCCGAACAAAGGACATCGAAGCATTGCTGAAACTTGCTCCTCCCGAATCCTATCCTCCCGAGGAGCGAGTGAGCCTCGAAGAAGCACGTCGACAAGCGAACCGTCTCTCTGCTCGCGCACTCAGGCAGCGTCGGATGGACCTCGAAGAGCGGCAGAAAAACACCGAACACGCCCTACATGGATTCGGATAAAAACCATGGGCACAGATAAACGATTGGAGCACATCGCCAAACGTCTTGGCATGCGGGGGCATCCACACTACCAACGTTTTATCGATGGCCTAGAGCGAATGGAAGAGAAAACGCTGAAGAAAATTGAGGACTATCTTGAAAAAAGAGGCATCGACGAGGAACACGACCCTGAAGAATAAGCCGGACAGATGCTGTCCGGCTTTTATTTATCTTCCACGGAGCGCACGCTTGAGATACTTTCCCGTATGGGACTCCTTTTCGTCCGCCACATCTTCTGGCGTTCCTTTGGCAATAAGTCTTCCTCCCCGCTCCCCTCCTTCAGGACCAAAATCGAGAAGCCAGTCGGCGTTTTTAATGACATCCATGTTATGTTCGATGACAATCACCGTGTTACCGGCTACGACGAGACGATTGAGTATCTCGATAAGTTTCCGGACATCCTCATAGTGAAGGCCGACAGTCGGCTCATCGAGAAGATAGATAGTTTTCTGGAGGTGCGGCCGGTACAGTTCTGCGGAAATCTTGACCCGCTGGGCTTCGCCGCCAGAGAGAGTCGTTGCGCTCTGCCCCAGTTCAAGGTACCCAAGACCCACTTCATCCAATGTTTTCAATCGGTCGTAGATCTGGGGAATGTCGTTGAAGAACTTGAGCGCTTCTTCGACGGTCATGGTGAGCACGTCGTAGATGTTTTTCTTCTTGTATTTCACTTCAAGGGTCTCTTTCATGAATCGCTTCCCAAAACACACGTCACAGGTGACATACACCGTAGGAAGAAAGTGCATTTCGACTGCAACCGTCCCGTTGCCTTCGCATGCTTCGCATCGTCCTCCACCACGCGCTTGCGGAACATTGAAGGAAAAACGACTAGCTTTCCATCCCCGCGCTCTTGCCTCGCCTGTTGAAGCAAAAAGATCTCGAATGAAAGAGAACGCTCCCGTATATGTGGCCGGGTTGGAGCGCGGCGTGCGCCCAATGGGGCTCTGATCGATGAGAATGGCACGACTGATGTGCTCCACCCCCTCGAAGGAAGAGGCATTAATGATCTTGTTGCTTCGGTACCGCTTATCAAAGCGAGCGCGCAAATTCTCATGGAGTATTTCGTAGAGAAACGACGATTTTCCTGAACCGGAGACGCCCGTGATGGCAATGAGTCGCCCGAGCGGAATATCAACAGAAAGATTTTTGATATTGAAGGCTTTGCCCCCACGGATTTTGATAGCCCCACTATCCTTATCCCGCCGTTTGCGCGGTATATCGATCATTTTTTCCCCGCGTAGGTAGGAAAGCGTGGTCGAACCACTCTCATTCTTTTTCGCGGTAAGGAGTTTATCGAGAGGCCCCGCGACTACAATCTTGCCTCCATGGACACCCGCCGCAGGTCCGATATCGACCAGATAATCCGCCGAGTAGATTGTATCTTCGTCGTGTTCAACGACGATGATAGTGTTACCGAGATCCCGTAGGGAGAGAAGGGTCTTGATGAGACGCTCATTATCGCGCTGATGAAGACCTATCGTCGGCTCATCGAGAACATAGAGCGCCCCCACAAGACCCGAGCCAAGCTGCGAAGCAAGACGTATGCGCTGCGCTTCTCCGCCGGAGAGCGTATTGGCTCGACGCTCAAGCGTAAGATAATCGAGCCCTACGTCGAGCATGAATTTGAGCCTCCCACTTATTTCCTTGATTACGGTCTTTGATATCTCCTGATCTTTCTTGGAGAGCTCGAGGTCGCTGAAGAACTCGTAGGCATGCTCGATGGAAAGCGCGGTCACTTCAACAATATTTTTGCGGACGCCCTCTTTGTCGAAGATAAACACATGGAGCGCCTCCCCTCGCAAACGCGCTCCTTTGCAGGAAGGGCACGGAGTATCCGTCCAAAAATGCTCAGTACCAAGTCCATTGCACGTGGAGCAAGCGCCGTAGGGCGAATTGAATGAGAAAAGACGAGGTTCTACCTCGGGAAAAGAAAATCCATCGTAGGGACACATGAATTTTGCTGAGACGAGTCGCTCTCCCTGCGCATCCTCGATTTTCACAAGCCCATCGCTCTCCGTGAGAGACCGCTCGACAGCTTCTGAAAGTCTCTCAAGAGCGGGCCCTCGCGTCTGAGGACGGGAAAAATCAGAAATGAGGATTTCATCGACAAGAGCATCGATATCGTGCTTTTTGTTCTTCTCAAGCGTTACACGCTCACGCAAATTAACTAGTTTGCCATCTATCTTTGCTCGCTCGAATCCTTTCCCCAGGAGATCATAGAGGAGTTGATAGTATTCACCCTTGCGGCCAACAACGAGCGGCGCATAGAGACGCAGCGTATCATCGCTGACGTCGACTCCCATAACCTTGCGGGATTTTTTGGGTGGGTGCTTAGTGACATTTTCGACGACGCTCTGGATGATCTCTTCGTTGGAGTGTTTTTTAATCTCCCGTCCGCACACGAGACAATAAGGCTTTCCTACGCGCGCGAAGAGAATGCGCAAGTAATCGTAGATTTCAGTCGTAGTTGCCACCGTTGAGCGAGGATTGTTGGAGCGGCTCTTCTGGTCTATTGAAATAGCTGGCGAAAGCCCTGTGATCTCTTCGACATCGGGCTTTTGCATCTGGCGCAGGAACTGTCGCGCATAGGATGAAAGCGATTCTATATAGCGGCGCTGCCCTTCGGCAAAAATGGTGTCAAATGCCAAAGAAGACTTCCCGCTTCCCGAGAGTCCCGTGAAGACGATCATCTTGTTGCGCGGAAGCGACAATGAGATGTTTTTTAGATTGTGGGTTTTTGCGCCCTTGATGTGTATTTCCTCCTGCATACGCGAATGTGCCCCTCGGCTGCTCCGGAGGGGTACGTAGAAAAAGAGTATAGCAGATTGCTAGCGTTTTTTCGATCCTCCCGTGAGGGCATAGATCTCGTCGCGGATAAGGGCCGCAGTCTCGAAATCGAGGTTCTTCACTGCATCCGCCATCTGTCTGCGTTTATCCGCGACAAACCCCCGAGGATTTTTCTTATACTGATCGACGTCGAGTCGCGCGAGTTCTCCTACGGCCTTCCCATGCTCGCTACGAAGTTCCTGCGTGATATCGTGAATACGCTTTTGTATGGTTTTTGGCGTGATCTTGTGCTTCTTATTGTAGGCAAGTTGAATGGTGCGGCGCCTCTCAGTTTCATTGACCGCTTTGGTGAGTGACCCGGTCATCTCATCGGCATAGAGCACCACTCTTCCTGCCGCATTGCGAGCTGCACGGCCGATGGTTTGTATAAGGGAGGTCTCAGAGCGCAGAAACCCTTCCTTATCAGCATCGAGTATGGCGACGAGTTCCACTTCGGGGAGATCAAGGCCTTCACGCAGAAGATTAACTCCGACGAGCACGTCATACTCTCCCTTCCTAAAATCGGTAAGCGTCGTGATCCGCTCAAGCGTTTCGATGTCGCTGTGGAGATAAGCTGCCTTGAGCTTACGGTCCTTGAGATACTCCGAGAGATCCTCAGCCATTTTTTTGGTGAGCGTAGTGATGAGTACACGATTGCCATGAGCAATAACTCCCTGGGTCTCTTCAATCACATCCTGAACCTGTCCTTTATAGGAGCCGCTGCCAGTCACCTTCTTGATCGTGATTTCGGGATCGATAAGTCCTGTGGGGCGAATGATCTGCTCTACAACATGGGTGCCGCTTTGCTCACGCTCATAAGAGGCGGGAGTGGCTGAGGTGAAGATGACCTGCCCCACTCTCTCCTCGAATTCTTCGAATTGGAGTGGCCGGTTATCGACCGCCGAGGGAAGTCTGAAACCATGTTCTACGAGCGTTTCCTTGCGGGCGCGATCGCCGTTATACATGCCTCCAATTTGCGGCACCGTGACATGGCTCTCGTCGATGACGGTAAGGAAGTCAGGCCTACCCTCTTTCGTATGAGGAAAATAATCGAGCAGCGTGAACGGAGGCTCGCCCGATTTGCGACCATCGAAATGGCGTGAATAATTCTCGATCCCGTTGCAGTAACCAATTTCTCGTATAAGGGCAAGATCATGGTTAGTGCGCCGCTTGAGCCGCTCTGCTTCAAGCACTTTTCCCCCACGCTCAAAGCGCGCAAGCTGCCCTTTCAGTTCAAGACGTATATCCTCCATCGCTCGTCCACGCTCCTCCTCCGGAGTCACGTAGTGCTTTGCGGGAAAGAGAAACACTCCTTCAGAGAGAGAGCGCTCGGCCCGTGTAATCGCATCAATGAGGCGGACCCGTGCAATCTTCTCACCCTCAAATTCGACGCGATAAATAATGCGCTCACCCATGGGCATGATCTC
>JAGWOD010000019.1 GCA_028871115.1 Patescibacteria group bacterium
TGTGCAATACTCTCCGCTTCTTTTTTTGATTTCACCACAGAGAACGCTCCACCGACGGCGGGAAGCGCTGAAAACCCAACAATACGCACCGGGCTACCAGCCCCCGCTTCGCGAACATCTTTGCCGAGGAAATTCTCCATGATGCGCACCGGAGCGTAGGCTGCTCCCGCGATCACAAATTCCCCGCTGCGCAGTACACCATTCTTGACGATAAGGGTCGCTGAAGCGCCTCGCTTGCTCTCAATATGGGCTTCAATGACGGTACCCGCAGCAGGGGCGTCTGGGTCTGTCGTAATGCCCTGAAGTTCTGCTGCAAGAAGAATAAGATCAAGAAGCTCCGATATCCCTGCTCCGGTTTTTCCGGAGACTGCCACGTAGGGGATTTCACCACCAAGTCCTTCGAGATACACGCCACGCTCAAGGAGCGAAGCCTTGGCCCGTTCGATATTTGCTGTTTCTTTATCTGCTTTAGTGAGCGCCACGATGTAGGGAATATTCGCGCCTTTAATAAGTTCAAGCGCCTCGAGTGTTTGGGGCTTTACTCCTTCTTCGGCGGAGACAACGAGAATAGCTACGTCCGCAGCGGAGAGTCCGCGCTCCCGCATCGCGCTGAAGGCGGCGTGTCCGGGCGTGTCGAGGAAGGTGATCGTATGGGCTCCGCTTGCATTCTCATGCACTGCCTCGTAGGCAGAGAGATGCTGGGTTATGCCGCCCTTCTCCTGCGCAACGGTGTTGGTCTTGCGTATGTAATCGAGAAGCGTCGACTTTCCGTGATCGATGTGTCCTACGACGGCGACAACGGGAGAGCGAGGAATTGTAGTTGTTGATTTTGGTGCCATGGTGAAATGAAAGAGGCCATACGGCTTATTTCTGCGCAGGGGCAGGGGTTGCTGTCTTGAGGCTCCCGACCGCCTTGTCTATGGCGTCGCGCTCCTCTTGCGTGAGTTCAAATTGCGAACGGCCTTGCTCTACGGGTTTTGCATACACGCTTGTCTGTCCCGCCCGACTGTAAATCGCGCACAGAACCACGCCACTACCTTTCTCATCAAGAAACGCCGCGGCGAAACTCTGGTTGCCGCCTGTTCCTTCTCCTTGAAAGGGGTTGAAGCGCACCACCCCCACTCCCCGGACGCTTTTTTGCAATCGTGCCTCCGCATATTTGAGATAGCTTTCAAGTTCTTCCTTGAAGGTGCCGAGCTCGCGCGTGCGGCGTGTAAGTTCGCCGAGGGTATCCTCAAGAGACTCGCCGCGCCGGAAGGTGAGTTTGCGCAGCCGCCTGTGTGCTCGCCATGCAACAATAATGCCGATGAGCGCAAGGAGCAGTGCCCCCGCTGCCGCATAGGGCGCGGCATCTGAGAGATACAGGGGCAGGGAATGGAATGACATGCTGCGCAGAATACCACATACTATGGAGCGAAAAAAGATATCTATGAAAGACTTTTTCAGGAGACAGAGAGCCGCGCGACGTGTGTATGCCGATGCTGCGGCTGCAACCCCCATCGATTCTCGAGTACTCGCGCGTATGCGCTCGCTTCTGCCGCTTAGCGCAAATCCAGGAGGACTCCACAAAGAAGCGCGTGCGGCGCGAGCGGAACTTGAAGGGGCACGATCCGAAATCGCCCAAGCGATAGGAGCGCATTCCGATGAGATATATTTCACGGGAAGTGGTACAGAAGCAAATAATCTCGCGCTTGTCGGTGTCCTTGGAGGAGTACTAAAGAAGCGTCCCGCTCATGCGATTGCGCTTTCTATCGAGCATCATTCGGTGCTTGAGCCGCTTGAGCACCTCAAGCGCTACGGACTTGTGCTCTCACTTCTTCCAGTAGATTCAGACGGGCTACTTTCTTTGAAGAATCTGCACGATACCCTGCGCTCTGATACGGCGCTTGTCTCAGTCCAGCTCGTCAACAGTGAACTCGGGACGATAGAGCCCATTCGCGAAGTTGTCCGTGAGGTGCGCCGTATCCGTAAGGAGCGAGTAAAGAAGGAAAACACACTTCCTCTGTATGTGCATACCGATGCAGCACAGGCCCCTCTCTATCTTCCGCTCAATGTTGAACACCTCGGTGTTGATCTTATGACTCTCGATGCCCAAAAAATATTAGGACCCAAAGGAGTGGGAGCGCTCTACATCAGACGCGGCGTAGCGATAGAGCCGCTCATCAGGGGAGGGGGACAGGAGCGAGGAATGCGGGCAGGAACCGAAAACGTTCCTCTTGCGGGGGCTTTTGCAGAAGCGCTTACGCTTGCTCAAGAAGATGTATCTGTGAGAGCCAGGCGCGTGGCGGGGCTGCGTGATCTTCTCGCGGGCGAGATTGAGAGACTTCTCCCCGGCGTATCTATCAACGGAGGAATAGAGCATCGTGTGGCTAATAACCTCAATCTCTCTATAGAGGGGCTCGACGCAGAGACCGCCGTAATCGCCATGGATGCCTGGGGGGTCGCTATTTCGACCCGCTCGGCCTGTGTCGCAAAGGATGAGGCGCTTTCCCATGTACTTAAAGCTATCGGCCTTTCCCCGAAACGTGCTCGAGAGGCCTTGCGCATCACGCTTCTTCCGGAGGTTACCCAAAGTGAGATACGCACCATCGCGCGCACGCTCGCACGCGCCTACGAGCGCTATGGAAAAAAGACCTGAAGTGATTTTAAGTTGAATTGACAAGGACTTTTTGCTATAGTGGCGCCATGTATGGACATCGAGCATCTCAATAAATCGCAGATAATCCTTCTCACGCTCTTCGTGTCCTTTGTGACCTCGATAGCAACTGGTATCGTGACGGTCTCCCTCGTTAACCAAGCACCTCCCCAAGTGGCCACCACGGTAAATCATGTCATTGAGCACACTGTCCAGCAGATCGTTCCCTCAACACAAACAGCAAGTGCTGCAACTTCGGCCACCACGAAGACGGTTGTAGTACAGGATGATGATCTTGCTGGGCAGTCGATTGCGGCGGTTGAGAAAAGCATCATACGTATCATCAATACTTCCTCTCCCAATCTTCTTGTTGCTCGAGGACTTATCATCGATAGCAAAGGAGTAGCTATGACCGATCGCGGTTCACTTGATCCTTCCCAGACGTATGAAGCTATTTTGCCTGGCGGGACGCGTGTCCCCCTGACAGTACGCTCATCGGCTTCAACGACCCCTGTGTCTTTGCTTGACCTCACGCTTGGGACCTCAACTCCACCTCTCACGGCCATATCCTTCGCCGATCCTTCCAAGGTTATGCTCGGTGAAACGGTCCTATGCATAGGCGGAACCGGCGGCGACGTAGTAAATGAGGGGGTCATTGCTTCGCTCCCAGTGTCTGAGCAAAATTCAGATTCTCAAATAGTAGAAGCGAGTGTTACTTCAACAACTCCAGGATCGGTACTTATTGATCTCTACGGCAATGTTATAGGTATGACCACGACTGACTCCCAAGTGCAAGGAAATGATTTCTATAGTATTCCGTCTTTCTTTCAAGCGGCCGCAACAGCCGCTGCCGCCTCGACCACCGCAGCGACTGTAGCAAGCCAATAATCTTAAACATCTAAGGAGTAACCACTAACACATAGCCATATGCCTCCCTTCAACCACTTCACCAGCAAAGCCAAAGAAGCAGTCCGCAAGGCCCACGAGCTCGCGGTCGAACGAGGCCAGAGCCATGTGAGCCCGCTCCATCTTCTTGCCGCCATTCTTATGCAGGAAGAGAACGTGGTGCTCTCTATCCTGGAGCGCCTTGAGGTTGATGGAACGCTTCTTGTCGATACGGTGCTTGAGACGCTCGAAGCTCCAGAATCTGCCTCGGTCCTCGCCCCCTCCTACCAGCTCTACCTTACGCCCGAGCTTGTCCAGGCGCTCGAGCGCTCCGCGAAAGTCGCCTCCGAACTCCACGATGAATTCGTATCCCCGGAGCATCTTTTTATAGCTATTCTCGACGTCGCAGGTTCAGCACGCGACATACTCGCGCGCTTCCGTATCACGCGAGAATCGGCGCTGCGGGCGCTCTCTGAGCTGCGCTCAAGCAAAACTTCTACTGCAGCTGAACCCAAGAAATTTAGGGCCATTCCGAAGTACACCCGCTCTCTCACGCGGCTTGCGCTTGAGAACAAACTCGATCCAGTCATCGGGCGGGACGAAGAAATCCAGCGTGTCATTCAAATTCTCTCCCGACGCACGAAAAATAATCCCATTCTTATCGGCGAGGCGGGAGTTGGAAAAACCGCTATCGCTGAAGGTCTTGCTTCAAGAATTGCAGTGGGCGATGTGCCGGAATCTCTGCGCGATAAAGACATCGTCTCCCTTGACCTCGGACTCCTCATTGCCGGGACAAAATACCGCGGTGAGTTTGAAGAGCGCCTCAAGGCCATCATGAAGGAAATCGAACGCGCGGAGGGGAAGATCATTCTCTTTATTGACGAGATACACACTATTATTGGAGCAGGAGCCGCCGAAGGCGCCGCCGATGCCGCCAATATGCTCAAGCCCGCACTCGCTCGCGGGGAGATGCGCGTTATTGGCGCTACGACGCTCAAGGAATATCAGAAGCATATCGAGCGAGACCCCGCCTTCCAGCGCCGCTTTCAGCCGGTATATGTTCAAGAACCTTCTGTCGATGATGCTATCGCGATTTTGCGCGGGTTAAAGGAAAAGTACGAACTGTTCCATGGCGTTCATATCACGGATGATTCTCTGATCGCTTCCGTACAGCTCTCGGCGCGCTACATTGCCGATCGCTTCCTTCCCGACAAAGCTATTGATCTCATCGACGAGGCGGCCTCGTCGCTGCGTATTTCGCTCGAGAATAAGCCGCCGGCGCTTGAAGAAGCACACCGAAAGATTATGCGTCTTGAGGTTGAGCGCGAAGCGCTTCGTAAAGAAGCCGAAGGGGAAGGTGGACGGACCGCCAAGACCCGAACCAAGGCCATAGAAAAAGAGATCGCTGAACTCAAGGAAAAGACCGGCGAACTCGAAGCCCGCTGGAAGAATGAGAAGCAGATTCTTGGGGAAATAAAGACTGCAAAGAAGGATCTCGAGGCGATGCGTCTTGAAGCGGATGCCGCAGAGGCGTCCGTCGATCTCGCCCGCGCCGCTCAAATCCGCTACGGCTCTATTCCGACACTTGAGCGGGAACTCGAACAAAAAACCAAGCGGCTCAAAAAACTCCAGACAACCCGTCGTGTACTCAAAGAGGAAATCACTGAAGCAGATATCGCCCGAATAGTCGCTAAATGGACGGGCATCCCTGTCTCACGAATGCTTGAAGAGGAGGCACAGCGGCTCGCGCGTATCGAAGGCGAACTCAAGGCCCGCGTGGTAGGACAGGATGAAGCAGTACAGAAGATCTCAGATGCGGTGAAGCGCTCTCGTGCGGGTATCGCCGACCCCAATCGTCCCATCGCTTCGTTTATGTTTTTGGGGCCCACCGGAGTAGGGAAGACAGAACTCACCAAAGCACTTGCGCAGTTTATGTTTAACGATGAGAAAGCGCTCATCAGGGTCGACATGTCCGAGTACATGGAAAAACATTCAGTCTCGAAGATAATCGGCGCGCCTCCAGGGTATGTAGGTCATGAGGAGGGCGGTACCCTCACTGAGTTGGTGCGCCATCGTCCTTACGCGGTGCTGCTCTTCGATGAGATAGAAAAAGCGCACCCTGAGGTATTTAACATACTGCTTCAGGTGCTCGACAACGGACAACTAACAGACGCCAAGGGTCGAAAGGTAAATTTCCGCAACACGGTGATCATCATGACCTCCAACATCGGTGCCCAGTACATCGACAAGATGGAACAGATTGGTTTCTCGACGGGGGGCACTGGAGCGGAAGCCGATTATCGCATGGCAAAAGAGAAGGTTCAGAATTCACTGCGCGACTACTTCCGTCCCGAATTTCTCAACCGCATCGACGAGATCGTTATCTTCAATATTCTTTCACCCGAGGCGGTGCGAGAGATTGTGGGCATCCAGATCAAGGAAATCATCGAACGCCTCCACGCGAAAGATATTGCCCTCTCGATAACACCCGCAGTATACGATTACCTCGCCAAGGAGGGCTACAACCCGCACTACGGTGCGCGACCATTGCGTAGGCTCATTCAAGACAAAATCCTCACAAAAGCGGCTTCACTTATGGTGTCCCGCGGCGTGCTTCAGGGTGGTAGTATCTCTGTTGACATCAAGAGTGGCGAATTCGTTTTTGACGTGAAGAAGGGCGGAAAGGGAAAGGCAGTGAAAGCGCCGGCCGAATTCCAGTCAGTAACCTCCTAAGGCAGTACATACAAAACCGCGAGAGATTCTTCCTTGGCGGTTTTCTCGTTGTAGAGTAGAGTTTATTTTGTTCACGCGTCGGTGGCAGAGTGGTCAATTGCACTTGGCTGTAAACCAAGCGCCCTTGCGGCTACGGAGGTTCGAATCCTCCCCGGCGCACCTTGTGGAGAGGTGAGCTTTAGGAGTCCTTACGAGCGTCTCGTAAGGACTTTTAAATTGGGTGCTATCATAATTTAATGCAGCGCAAAGTTTTGCCGTGGCTGTATATCCTCGGCAGCCTTGTATGGCTCTTTTTACCTCAAATTGTCGCAGCAGCGGGCCTTGTTCCTTGTGACGGCACAGCCTGCCAAGCCTGCAATATAGCGCAGCTCATACAGAACATAATCAACTTTGCTATAGAGATAGCAATTCCTCTGGCAATGGCACTATTTGCCTACGCGGGTGTTCTTTTTGCTACTGCAGGTGGCGGATCAAGCGAGAATGTAAGCAGAGCGCGGAACATTTTTACCACTGCCGTGATTGGGTTTGTGATAGCGCTTGCGGCATGGTTAATCATCAATACGCTACTCTACATTCTCCTTCAGGGGGGTTCTTATGCGAATGGAAATTGGTTTCAAATACAATGTGTGCAAGAGTGCCCTGCCGGCCAAGTAGCTGGTCCTAATAATCAGTGTCGTCAGGTAAATGGGAATTTAGGTACCGTATTTAATCAAATAAATTCACTCACTACCGTTACTGCTCCAGCCTCAGTCTCTCCTGGTGTTTCCTCTACCGGTGGTTCCTATTCATACGGTTCTCCAACACTCTCTAGTCAATCTATTGATACCAGAGCTGCAACCGTATTAGATGATTATGATCAACAACTCAGCGGCTCAAACGGTATTTGCTCGCAAGCGAATCTGACTGATAACCAGTGCACTACTTTTGAAGCTATGGTTGCTGTTGAATCAGCAGGAAATACTACGGCTTCTAGTGACAAGGGTGCGGTCGGAGTTGCCCAAGTTCTTCCAAGCACCGCCTGCGCTGTTCCCAATGACATACCCGGTTGTGGCCCTAATGGGACCGTTGTTAATCAAACACAGGTGCAGCAGGCTCTTCAGGATCCGACTATAAATCTTGCTGTCGGCGCTGGCTACTATAAGGAGATGATAAATCTTTATGGGGACAATGCGAATGCGATTGCTGCCTATAATGCAGGCCCAGGAGGGGGCATAAATAGTGATGGAACAAAACAAGCATTTGCTCCAAGTACAGATTGCCCTGGCGAATATGCTTGGCAGTGTTCAATAAATCCCGGAGGTCTACAGGAAACACAAAACTATGTTAACAATGTGAATGTATTGCAGCAGCAAATTGGTTTCAGCAAGGCTAGTGCCAGTACTCCTCAGACAAGCTCCTAAGGGAAGAAAACTTTACTTCGAAACATTGTTAGTTTATAGTGCTGTCGCAATGTCCCAAGACCGCCTAATCAAACTCGCCTGCAGCAAATGCGGCCGCACCAACTATTGGAGCGAGAAGAACAAGAAAACTGTCGAGCGCAAGATAGAGCTCAAGAAATACTGCAATTGGTGCCGCGCGCAGACCCTCCACAAAGAGACGCGAAAATAAAAACGCCCTGTACGGGCCGTTTTCTAGCGGCGCACTCCGTGGT
Organism: Patescibacteria group bacterium; assembly: GCA_028871115.1. Lineage (GTDB taxonomy): Bacteria > Patescibacteriota > Minisyncoccia > Phycocordibacterales > SBAW01 > JAKALC01. The sequence continues at coordinate 7,905 of JAGWOD010000019.1, forward strand.
ACGCTTTTGCCCAAGGGGCCTATAAGCT
>JAGWOD010000020.1 GCA_028871115.1 Patescibacteria group bacterium
GACCCTCTCCAACCGTCGCGTACTCATTGCCCGTCTCGGGGGAGATACCGCTACTGCCAAGAAGATTGAGGCGGTCGCAAACAACTACAAAACACGCGCCTGAGGATACTTGCGCGTGGTGAAGCTCGGAGCGCGAAAGAGCGACGGAAGTCCCATGGCGGTCATTGAATTTGTATAACTATGATTACTATCGACTCACAAGATAAGACACTCGGACGGGTTGCTTCTGCAGCAGCAAAAGCGCTTCTCGGCAAACATGCCGCTTCATTCGTGAAGCACCTGGTGGCCACTGAGGAGGTAAAGATCGTAAACGCTTCGAAGGTGCGGCTTTCAGGTACGAAAGAGAAGACCAAGGAGTACATCCGCTACTCGGGGTATCCGGGAGGACAGAAGATAGAGCGCTATGATATGCTCGTCTCGCGTCGGGGACATAAGGAAGCAATACGACGCGCCGTCAAAGGAATGCTTCCGAAAAACCGCCTTCAAACAAAACGCCTCCAAAATCTCATCATAGAAGGATAATTATGGCTACCAAAGATATAAAATACATTGAAAGCGTGGGGCGTCGTAAAACGGCTATTGCGCGGGCCCGCATTACTCCAGGAGGCGCTACTGCGGTTTCCATCAACGGTAAAGAGCTCAATCGTTATTTTGCGACCGAATCCCTGCGGAGCGCAGCACTCGGTCCATTTCTCAAGGTTACGCTCCCGACACAGTTTAGCGTCTCCGTACACGTTCGCGGCGGAGGCCCCACGGGCCAGGCCGAGGCAGTACGCCACGCGATCGCCCGGGCACTGGTTTCCTATGAGGAAGGGCTGCGTGGCGATCTCAAAAAACTTGGATTTCTCAAACGTGACCCGCGCGCTAAGGAGCGTCGAAAATTTGGTCTCAAGAAGGCGCGCAAGTCGCCGCAATGGTCAAAACGCTAGAGAAGAAAAAATCGCCCAGGACGGGCGATTTTTCTTGACCACATTTTTTTCCTGCGTACAATGGTCGAACGTATGTCTGAACCTGATGATGAAATCATCGCCGAGGATGAGGCCGAGGCGGGCCCTGCGGCGCTCAAAAAAATGAGGGAGCGCCTCGCGCAAGCGGTAAAGGAAAAACAAGAGTACCTTGAGGGATGGCAGCGCGCGCGGGCCGATTTTGTAAACTATAAAAAGGAAGAGGGTGCCCGCGAAGGACGGCGCGAAGAGAGGATCAAGGAAGAACTTGCGGAAGCCGTGATTCCTGCCCTTGATGCCTTTGAGATGGCGTTTAAAAGCCCCGCCTTTGAAAAAGCTCCTAAGGAATGGCGGGCGGGTATGGCAGGGCTCTATGGCGAACTCTTGAAGTCACTCTCAAAATTCGGCATCATGTCCTTCTCTCCGGTGGGGGAGCACTTCGATCCCCGCAGGCACGATGCCGCACGCGAAGTGCCGGTCGAAGAGAAGGAAAAGGAGCATGCCGTTATTTCAGTAGAGCGCTCTGGATACCTCCTCGGTGAGAGAGTCATTAGACCTGCCCAGGTATCAGTAGGAATTCACAAAAAAAGTTAGTAAGTTTATTTCTCCTTATTAATTAATAATTCTTATCTCAATATATATGGGTAAAATTCTCGGCATTGATCTTGGAACTACAAACTCCGCCATCGCTATCATGCAGGGCGGAGAGCCTCATGTGCTTGAGAACGCGGAGGGAGCACGCACAACGCCCTCGGTGGTCGCAGTTTCAAAGACGGGGGAGCGCCTTGTGGGGCTTCTCGCACGTCGGCAGGGGGTGACTAATCCCAAAAACACGATCTACCAGATAAAACGATTCATCGGGCACACCTTCGATGAGCCCTTGGTACAGAAGGATCGTGCTGCAGTACCTTTCGAGATCCGAAAATCCCAGAACGGGGGCATCGAGGTCAACATGGGGAGTCAGTGGTATCGTCCTGAGGAAATCTCCGCGATGATTCTCCAGAAGCTCAAAGCTGACGCCGAAAAGCGTCTGGGAGAGACTATTACCGAAGCGGTTATCACCGTCCCCGCCTATTTCAACGACTCGCAGCGCGCCGCGACCCGGGATGCCGGAAAGATCGCAGGGCTCGATGTAAAGCGCATCATCAACGAGCCGACGGCCGCTGCGCTTGCCTATGGCTTTGATAAGAAAAAGAACGAGAAGATAGCGGTATTCGATTTTGGAGGGGGTACCTTCGACATTTCGATCCTCGACGTGGGAGATGACGTCATTGAGGTCAAATCGACCGACGGCGACGCCCATCTCGGCGGAAAGGATATCGATCAAAAGATCATCGACTGGCTTGCGGGAGAATTTAAGAAGGAGTCGGGCATTGATGTGCGTCAGGATCCGCTCGCCCGCCAGCGCCTCGATGAAGCGGCAGAAAAGGCAAAAATTGAACTCTCAACCGCGGTAGAAACTGAGGTCAATATTCCCTTCATTACTTCCGACGCTTCGGGACCGCGGCATCTCCTCATCAAAATGACGCGCGCCAAGCTCGAGGAATTGGCCGGAGAATTTGTCGATCGCGCCATGATGATCACCAAGCGGGCGATGGAAGCGTCACCCTTTAAGGTCAGTGATATCAACGAGATCATACTGGTCGGGGGACAAACCCGCATGCCTGCTCTCCAGTTGGCGGTCGAGCGCTTCTTCGGCAAGAAACCGAACATGAGCGTCAATCCCGATGAAGTGGTTGCAGTCGGCGCCGCAATCCAAGGAGGTATTCTCGGCGGAGAGGTGCGCGACGTGCTCTTACTTGATGTTATTCCTCTCTCTTTGGGCATTGAGACCATGGGCGGGGTTAATACCAAGCTTATCGAGCGCAACACTACTATTCCGACCTCCCGCTCGCAAATATTCTCGACTGCAGCCGATAACCAGACCTCGGTCGAGGTGCATGTGGTCCAAGGCGAACGTGCTATGGCCTCCGATAATAAGTCGCTCGGGCGTTTCGTGCTTGACGGCATACCGCCAGCACCTCGTGGCCTCCCGCAGGTAGAGGTAACCTTCGATGTCGACGCCAACGGTATTCTCTCGGTCAAAGCCAAAGATAAAGCAACCAACAAAGAGCAGTCGATCCGTATCGAAGCACGCTCAGGGCTCTCCGAAGTGGATATCGAGCGTATGCGCAAAGATGCCGAACAGAATGCGGATGCTGATAAAAAGAAGGTGGAACTTGCTGAAGTACGCAATGTGCTTGATCAAGCCGTCTATACTGCCCGCAAGGCGCTTACTGATAACAAAGGAAAAATTCCTGCAGAGCTCGAGGCAAGCATCAATGAAAAAATTGCCTCTGCCGAAAGCAAGAAGGCAGCGGAGGATGTCTCCCCAATACGCTCGGCTGCAGAGGAACTCTCTCGGGAGCTCTCCAAGGTCTATGAAGCCCTCCAGAAGCAGGGAGGCACTCCGCCGGGACAGAATCCTCCAGGAGATGCACCGGCAGGCGAAGGCGGTGTGCGGGATGCTGACGTTAAATAACCTGCTCTATGGCTAAACGAGATTACTACGACGTGCTGGGAATCACTAAAAGCGCCTCGAAAGACGATATTAAAAAGGCGTTCCATAAGCTCGCGCACAAGTATCATCCCGACAAGGGCGGAGGAGACGCGGAGAAATTCAAAGAAGTCTCTGAAGCCTATAGCGTGCTCTCCGATGAGAAGAAGCGCGCTGAATATGATTCCTATGGACGCGTGTTCGGGGGAGGCGCTCCGGGAGGGGGTGCATCAGGGTTTGACTACTCAGGATTTCAGGATGCCTTTAGACAAGGAGGCTTTGACTTCGGGGATATCTTTGGAGACTTTTTCGGGGGAGGAGGTGGGGTGCGCCGCGGCCGCGATATCTCCATAGATCTCGAAATATCCTTCAAGGAATCGATCTTCGGAACCAAGCGAACGGTGCTTCTCGCTAAGACTGCCCAGTGCGAAGTCTGTCACGGTTCAGGGGCTAAGCCTGGGAGTACGCTTGATACCTGCAAAACCTGCAACGGGGCAGGGAAGGTCCATGAGACGGTCAATTCCTTCCTTGGATCAGTGACCACGGTACAGGTATGTCGCGCCTGCAAAGGGACTGGGAAAATTCCTCATGAGAAATGCAGCACCTGCCATGGAGAAGGCATTTACCGGAAACAGGAGGAAATACATATATCCGTGCCACCGGGCATAGAGGCAGGGGAGATGATACGCCTCTCGGGAGCGGGGGAGGCAGTTGTTGGTGGCCCTGCAGGGGACCTCTACGTGAAAATCCATGTCATGCCCGATCCCCGCTTCCGCAAAGATGGCGCAAACATTGTCATGGATCTCTCAGTGAAGCTCTCCGATGCACTCCTCGGCAAAGACTACAGTATTTCAACGCTTGATGGAGATATCACCATAACCGTGCCTCCCGGGATTTCCCACGGAGAGCTTCTGCGCGTCAAAGGCAAAGGGGTGCCGATCGGCAAATCAGGCAAGCGCGGTGATCTCTTTGCCCGGGTGAAGATAATTCTGCCTCAGAAGCTCTCCAAGGACGCGAAAAAGTTTATCGAGAAACTGCGCGAAGAGGGAATCTAATTTGATATTGATAGAAAAACCCCCTGCCGGAGTGGCAAGGGGTTTGATTCAGTCCTCGGGATAGAGCCCGCCGCCCCAAAGGCCCTTCATCTGCCAATTGAGGAAGATGCCGCAACCAAAATAGAGCGCAATGCCGAGGAGGCCGGGTATGCACCAGAAGGGGCTGTGCTTCTCGTGGAGTCCGTGGCTGATGAGGGCGAGAAAGCATGGAATAAAGAGAGCAACGACAATCGAGAATATGTACGTTTCCCTCGCCTCGCGAGCCATGTCCTCAGACACTACATCGTAAGAGGCCTTCAGCACCCAAAGAGCCCATTTCAGGATGCACAGAAGGACCTTCGCAGTCAGGGTTTTGAGAGTCACGACATCCTCCCTACTATCCTGAACAAAAACGTATCACGGGGGATATATTTCTGCTACACTTGCACACATGGCTAAAAAGCAGCGCCTTTTGACGGGTCTTCAGCCCTCCGGACAGCTCCATATAGGCAATTATCTCGGAGCCCTAAAGCCTTTTGCGGATACCTACGGAGAATACGAGAGTTTTCTCATGGTCGCCGACTATCATGCCCTCACGACGATCAAATACCCCGAGCAGCTGCGGGAGAATACCATTGACGTCGTTGCTGATTACATCGCTGCAGGCGTGAATCCCGCCCAGGCTGTTATTTTCAAGCAATCAGACGTCCCCGAGCACACGGAGCTCGCCTGGATCTTTGAATGTCTCGTGACCGTCCCATTTCTCATGCAGGCCCACGCCTACAAGGACAAGGTGGGGAAGGGACTCGAGGCCAATGCAGGGCTATTCAATTACCCCATGCTCATGGCGGCGGATATTCTCATGTACGACACTGACCTCGTGCCAGTCGGTGAGGATCAGCGCCAGCATGTGGAGTATGCCCGCGAGGCCGCAGCAAAATTCAACGCCGCGTACGGAGAGACGTTCAAGGAACCTAAGGATAAAATCATCAAAAGTGTTGGCACGGTTCCCGGCATCGACGGGAGAAAAATGAGCAAGAGCTACGGGAACACCATTCCGCTCTTCGGGACCGACGACGCTATTCGCACGGCGGTCATGGGCATAGTCACCGACTCCCGCAAAAGCGGAGAGCCGCTCGATCCCGAAAAGGATACCGTATTTGGTCTGCATCGCCTCTTCAGCGGCGCACAGATTGTAGACCTCGAGAAGCGCTACCTAGCAGGCTCTATCGGCTACAAGGAATCAAAGGAACTTCTTGCTGAGAATATAATCGCAAGTGTTACGCCCATGCGGGAAAAGCGCGCGGCCCTCTCGCGAAAATCGATACTGAAGATCCTTGCTGATGGTGGTGAAGTGGCACGGGAGCATGCCAGCAAAAAAATAAAGATTGTCCGCGAGAAGATAGGGGTTACCTTCACGTAAGTATGGAGCGCACTCTTATCGGCAATCTCAAAGGATGTGTAGGTACGAAGGTCCTCATCAAGGGATGGGTGAGCGTGCGCCGGGACCAGGGCAAGATGGTATTTTTCGATTTTCGCGACCGCAGTGGCTCTGTACAGGGTGTGGTGCTTCCGAAGGAAGAGAGCGCCATGGCGGTCGCCAAGGAGGTCCGCCCCGAGTATGTTGTAGCGGTGATAGGACTCGTGAACGGTCGCCCTGAGAAAAACGTCAACCAGGGAGTTCTTAATGGAGATATTGAACTTCAGATAACAGAGCTTGAGATACTCTCGCGGGCAGAGATCCCGTTCGACCTTGAGGCCGAAGTCAATATAGATACCTTCCTTGATCACCAGCCCTTTACGCTGCGCTCGCGCCGAGCCAGAGATATTTTCAAAGTGCAGGAGAGTATTATCGCGGCTTTTCGAGCTTCCTTGCATGAACAAGGTTTTACTGAATTCCAGGCTCCAGCCCTGGTTGGCGGAGACGCGGAAGGGGGAGCCGCAGCCTTCGAAGTCGATTATTACTACGACAAGAAAGCGTTTCTTGCGACAAGTCCCCAGTTTTACAAGCAAATCATGGTAGGTGCCTTCGAGCGGGCGTTCACCACCCCCAAGGTATTCCGGGGTGAAAAACACGCGACTGCCCGGCATCTTTCTGAATACTCTTCGCTCGACTTTGAGATGGGCTTCATTGAGGACCACACCGACGTAATGACGGTCCTTGAGAGCGCCATACGCGCCATGGTGGGCTCTGTCGAAGAAGGAAACCCCGGGGTGTTTGAGCGCTTCGGCACTCAAGCGCCGCTTCTTCCTAAAGAGATTCCGGTGCTCAAACTGCGCGAGGCTCAGAAGATATTGGGGGTTCCGGAAGCACCAGATCTTGATCCAGAGCACGAGCGCGCGATATGCGAGTGGGCTAAAAAGGAACATCACAGCGACTTTATTTTCATAACCCACTATCCTATCGCCAAACGTCCCTTCTATACCTACGAGGATGAAAAAGACCCAGGCTATACCAAGAGTTTTGATCTTCTCTTCCGGGGGCTCGAGATTACGACCGGCGGCCAACGCATCCACCAAAAAGACGAACTTATATCACGCATTAAAGGACGGGGGCTTGATCCCGCTCTCTTCTCCTTTTATCTCGAGACCTTCACGGTAGGCATGCCACCTCATGGCGGCTCAGCTACAGGACTTGAACGGATCACTGCGCGGATGCTTAATTTGCCGAATATAAAAGAAGCGACGCTTTTCCCGCGAGATCTCAATCGTATTGATGTATTGCTTTCGCAGGATAGGGAATAGGTTCGAATCCCAGACGGCCAGCCAAGACATTTAGGGTTTAATTGTTTACAAAATAAAACGGCCGGATTTCTCCAGCCGTTTTGTGAAGTCG
>JAGWOD010000021.1 GCA_028871115.1 Patescibacteria group bacterium
TCAGGGTCGGTCGCAAGAATAACCTCCTTTGCCTCTGCTGCGATATCGCGCAGTTCGTCGATGACCTTGGCTTTTCCAGGCACGATTTCATAGTGCGGCACGAATCCGCCCTCGATATCGATTGCCTTCTTATTGCTCTTGGGGAGATCGCGCACATGCCCCACCGAGGCACGCACGGTGAAATCGTTCTTAGTGTCGATTTCTTTGAGGTACTTCTCTATCGTCTTCGCCTTGGCGGGCGATTCTACAATCACGAGCTTCATGGCAGGCATTGATACCTCAACACACTAGCACATGTCAAACTTTGGATAGAAAAAACGCCGGCAGATGCCGGCGTCAGTGTTGCTTTGCTTTCTCCTTCCGGGGCCTCAGGGGAAGCCTGTTGTCGTTGGCGCGCTCAGGAGTGTCCCATAGTGCGGAGGGACCTATTTGCACTCCGCGTGGCCAATAGATGATCTTCGGATGGTAACTTCCTCGCACGATGTTGTTTTGTCTGCATAGAACACGTGCGTCATCCTTGGGGATTCCCATCCATCCCGCTGCTTCGGCACAGCTGTACCCGTAGAAGCCCACCAATATGCGCAGGGTACTAATAAGTGCAAGGTGGGCGGGAGTGATCTCGCGGCGCGTATGTTGCGTGCGCATAGCATCCTCCAGTCTGATCAAGGGACCCTCTCCCTCCATTATAGCTGTTTTTCCGAGGGCAGTGCCTCCCATGTGCTATGATTTTATTGTTGTTTTTATGCTCGATATTCAATTTATCCGCGACAATCCCGATATTGTTCGTGCGGCAATCAAGAACAAAAACCGCAAAGACATCGATTTAGATCGTATTTTGGGGCTTGCCGAGGAGCGCAAAAAGATTTCAGGAGAAGTGGGGGAGATAAATAGGAGGCGCAATGAGGCTTCCAGTGCGCGCGATGCCGATGCGGGCAAGAAGCTCAAGGAGGAACTGAGGGCCGTCGAAGAGCGCTATCAGGCCGTCGAGAAAGAACTCGTGGCGCTTCTCATTAAGATTCCGAATGTTCCCTCTCCTGATACTCCTATGGGCCCTGATGAGAGTGGTAATAAGGTTCTGCGGCAGGGAGGTAAGAAGCCCACATTCGATTTTGCACCAAAGGCACATTGGGACATCGGCAAGGCGCTCGGCGTTATCGACAGCGAGCGAGCGGCTGAGGTAAGCGGCGCGCGCTTCACCTACCTCAAAGGAGACCTAGCACTCCTTCAATTCGCGCTTGTTGATTTCGCGCTCAAAGTACTCACTTCGCCTGCGACTCTTGAGGAGATAGCGAAAAGTGCGGGCCTCGACATCCTCCCCACGCCTTTTATTCCCGTCATTCCTCCCGTCATGATGCGCTCGCAGGTGATGAACCGTATGGCGCGACTCGATCCTATTGATGACCGGTTCTATTTTGAGAAGGACGACCTGGTGCTCATCGGGAGCGCCGAGCATACCCTCGGGCCCCTCCACATGGACGAAGTGCTTCAGGAAGAGCGGCTCCCGATCCGCTATGTTGGGTATTCGACCGCGTTCCGGCGTGAGGCAGGCAGCTACGGCAAGGACACCAAAGGCATTCTGCGTCAGCATCAGTTCGACAAACTCGAAATGGAAAGCTTCGTCCGTCCTGAAGACGGCTACCGGGAGCAGGATTTTTTCATTGCTATTCAAGAGCATCTTCTAGAGCGCCTTGGACTTCACTACCAGGTAGTACTTGTGTGCACGGGAGATATGGGATTCCCCGACCAGCGGCAGATGGATCTTGAGGTATGGATGCCGGGGCAGGAGGTGTATCGCGAGACACACAGCGCGGACTATGTGGGTGGCTTCCAGGCGCGTCGTCTTCAGACGAGGCTCAAGCGCAAGGACGGCTCAAGCGAACCTGTTCATATGAACGATGCCACCGTGTTTGCTATCGGCCGCACCCTCATCGCTATTCTTGAAAATTATCAGCGCGCGGACGGTTCCGTCCTCATTCCCGAGGTTCTGCGCCCCTATCTTGGCAAAGACACCATAGAGAAAGTCTCTTGAGTATGCCGCGTGCGCCTATCGCACAATCACGACTGAAGCTTCGCCGCAGGCGGCGCTATATCACTCTTGCCACAATCATTCTCGTTCTTATAGCGCTTTTGTTTGGAGGACTTGTCGCTCTTGCTCGTGCCCATTTCTGGCGGATCGCCACAATCGTTATCTCCGGCGATTCCTCGGTTCCGACAAGCACCGTGGAGGCATTTGCACAGGGGGAGCTCTCCGGCGATTACCTCTTCCTTTTTCCGAAAAATAATATTCTCCTCTATCCCCGGCAGAAATTGCAGGAGAATATAGCACAGAGCTATCCCGAACTTGCGAGCGTTTCAGTTTCAACCAATTCGCTCTCACAAATTTCAATTACGCTCACTTCAAGGCAACCTGCGGCGCTCTGGTGCGGGGAAGTGCCACTGCCCGCTCTTCCCCAGGGACCAACCTCTTGTCTTATTCTCGATGCAAGTGGAGTTGCCTACGCGCAGACCAACAGTCCCGATACCTCTTCTTATATAGCCTACTACGGAGCGCTCTCGACGAGCTCCACGCAGCTGCCGGTGCAGTTTCTAACACCCTCTGGTTTTGAGTCGCTCTCGGCACTCATCGCGGCACTCGCTCAGAAGGCAAACGCAGGAAGTGTGGTGAGTGTTGCGGTGGATGAAGATAACGACGTATCGGTCCAGTTCTCGGACGGATTTCTTCTTCTCTTCGCACTCCGTCAAGATACGGGCAAAGTGCTCCAATATTTCTCCCTCGCGCTCACCTCAGCGCCGTTCCAAAATAATTCGCTCTCCTCGATACAGTACCTCGATCTTCGCTTTGGGGATAAACTCTACTATAAATTGCGCTAGCGGGAGCGTCATAAAAATGGCGGACGTTTGGTCCGCCAGAGTGTTCTTCTCTTATTTGTTGCATTCTTCCCACATGATCCTGAAGGCTTGGCCCATTTCTTTGAGACCCCTCCAAAATCCTTTGATGAACTTCATGACCACCTCTCAACATGTCCTAGACACAGGTAACTAAATAACTTACAACAAGTCAATCATGTCTTCTTTTTGGTACACTCTGCCAAAGCCTTTCTTTGTACTTGCGCCGCTTGCCAATGTCACTGATGCTGCCTTCCGGCAAATAATCGCTGCCTACAGCAAGCCAAAGGGTCCCCAGGTCTTTTACACAGAATTTGTCTCAGCGGACGGTCTTATGCTCGCCTCAAGGGAGGGGCGGGAGAAATTAATGCGGGATCTTGTTTTTACAGAAGCCGAGCGACCTATCGTCGCGCAGTTTTTCACCTCAAAGCCCGAGATCATGGAGCGAGTGGCTTTTCTGGCGGGGGAATTGGGTTTTGATGGTGTGGACATCAATATGGGCTGCCCTGATCGGACTATTGAGAAACAAGGAGCAGGCGCGGCACTCATAAAGAATCCTGAGTGCGCTGGGGAACTTATCAGGGCGGCAAAACGCGGTGCGAAAGGGCTCCCTGTTTCAGTTAAAACCCGCCTTGGATATAGCAAGGATACTCTTGAGGAGTGGCTCCCGATGCTTCTTCAGGAAGAACCTGCAGCGGTTGCAATCCATGCGCGCACCCGCAAGGAGATGTCTAAGGTTCCTGCCCGGTGGGAGCGAGTGGCGCGGGCGGTAGAAATCCGCGACAACATGAAAAGTCAGACCCTCATCATTGGCAACGGCGATCTTAGAGATCTTGCGGATGCACGCGCCAAGGTGGAAGAGACGAGCGCCGATGGCGCGATGCTCGGCCGGGCCATCTTCGGTAGACCCTGGCTTTTCGACGAATCAAAAAATTCACTCCTTGCGGAGCGTTTGCGCATCGCGTGCGAACATACAGAGCTTTTCGAGAAACTCCTTGGAGACATAAAAAATTTCGCCATCATGAAGAAACACTTCAAGGCATATGCCGAAGGGTTCCCCGGCGCCAAAGAATTGCGCCTGGAGCTTATGGAAGCGAAAAATTCTGCGGAGATAGAAGCTCTGATTGAAGACTTTCTCGCTGGGCAGGGTAATGCTAGAGTGCCCCAAGTTTAGTAGAAGGCACATTGGTAATGGAGGCAGGTATGTTTACTGAGGCCCCATCGTGGGTGGCGGAAGCCCTAGTGCGTCTCGGAATTGTAAGATTCGCCGAGCACGCAGTCTTCTTCAAGAGCGGCATTCGAGCGCCGATGTATATCGATTGCCGCATGATTGTGGGCATGACCAACCTTCGCTCCGAGTTGCTCGATCTTTTGGAAGAAGAGGTCAGGGGTATCATCGGCCCCTCGGATATCATCGCGGGAGTGGCGATGGGGGCAGTGCCGCTGAGTGCCATTATGGCCGATCACCTCGAACGGGATTATTGCTACGTTCGGCTAGACAACAAGGACAGAGGAACCGGAGCGAGTGTGAACGGCGCTGATGTCGCTGGTCAACCGGTTCTGCTCTTCGAAGATGTGGTGACGATGGCCGAGACTAGTGCCCCCTGCATCAAGAAACTGCGGGAGCATGGGGCTCGCGTTGAGAAAATCGTCTCTTTGGTTAGCTACGATTTTCCTGCCGCAGCCGAACGTTTTCAGGCTCTCGGTGTTACCCACCATACGCTGGTGCCGTTTAAGGCGCTCCTTCTGGAGATGGAAAAACAGTTCCCGCCGGAGCAGGTGAGCGTCATCCGGAAATGGCATCGAGATCCTCACGCGTGGAGTACTACATGAGGTGCGCTAATACCGCACCTCTTTTTTTTGTATACTAAGCCACATGGCAAAAACTCCCTCAGAAGCTGCTTTTACCGCCCTCTATCGGAAATATCGCCCCGATGCCTTTGCTGAAGTGCGCGGTCAAGAACATGTGGTCTCAGTGCTTGAGGCGGCCGTAGAGCAGGGGAAAGTTGCGCATGCCTATCTCTTTGCAGGAGGACGAGGAACGGGGAAGACCTCCATGGCTCGTATCCTCGCTAAGGCCTTGGGCACCAGTGAGAAGGATCTCTATGAAATGGATGCCGCGAGCAACAGGGGTGTGGATGATATCCGCGAATTGCGCGAGGGTGTTGCTACGCTTCCATTCGAATCAGACTACAAATTCTATATCATCGACGAAGCACACATGCTTACCAAGGAAGCGTTCAATGCGCTTCTGAAGACCTTGGAAGAGCCACCTTCTCACGTGGTGTTTGTCCTTGCGACGACCGAGCTTGATCGGATGCCCGAGACCATACAGTCCCGCTGCCAGGTTTTTCAGTTCAAAAAACCCTCACATGAGATTCTCAAGTCACTTCTTCTTGATGTTGCCAAGAAAGAAGGAGCAAAGCTCTCTCCCGCAGGAGCGGAACTTATCGCGCTTATGGGAGAGGGTTCATTCCGCGATACCCTCGGTATCCTCCAAAAAGTACTCACACTTTCCAATGGCAAAATGCTCGCCGAAGAAGAAGTGGCAAAAGTGGTGGGGGCTCCGCCAGCGGAGCTTGTACGAGGATTTCTAGAGGCACTTGCCGATACAGATGTAGATACCGCTATTGGGAAATTCCACGATGCACTTGCGGGGGGAGCCGATGCAAAAACGTTTGCACTTCTTGCAATCGCTCGGGTGCGCGGCATTTTGCTCATGCGATTTGCCCCGAAGCTCGAACATGAACTTGAAGAACAATTCACTGGCGAAGATCTAAAATTTCTTAAAACGCTATCTGGGAAAGAAGGAGCTGCTATCAATGCAGCGCTTCTTGCGGAACTCATAACCGCGCTTCTTGAAATGAATCGCGCCCCGCTACCGCAGATTCCTCTTGAGCTTGCTCTTTTGCGGACAATAGACAAGACTTAAGACAGAGAATTCACAGGAGAGGAAATCATGCAGCGGGTCGAAAGTGAACCCGAAATCCGCCACCGTCTTCAGGGAGAGCTTATCCCGGCGATTCTCACGAAAGATGGTTGGAATTCCGAGTCCTTCAATATACTTTCAATTCACTTCGATCGCTTAGTCGGAGTGCTTCGAAACCAGTGTGACCAAGAACGTCTCCTCGCTGCGATGACAGAGTATTTCCTCTTGATCCAATATGTCCGTCTTTACTTCTATAACAATAGCCTGGGAGGATCTCATGTAGCAAAAGAATTTGCCAGACGGGTGAAGAGTGAGATGGCCGCTTTCTCGAAGCGAGCTTCACGTCTCAAGCTTGGGAAAGCGCACAGAGACGATCTCTTGTTCCTTAGAATTCATTCGATTGACATCACACAAGGCTACCTCAGACCAGAAGCGCGCCATTAGGCGCGCTTTTTTCTTGGCGAGCATCGATGTACACTCAGGGGGCACTATTGGGAGATCGTCTAATGGTAGGACAGCGGCCTTTGGAGCCGTGAATCTAGGTTCGAATCCTAGTCTCCCAGCCAGTTTGAGGTAGGTTCAGACTCCGAGGAACATATGGATTGCCCATTTTGTAAAATCGTCATAGAAAATACTGAACGTATTATCCGAGAAACGGAGAGAACTTTTACAGTACTTAGTAAACCTCGACTAATGCCTGGACATCTATTGGTGATACCTAAAAAGCATGTTGAGAGATTCAGTGAATTATCTAAAGAAGAGAGAAATGAGCTTTTTGATGAGATAGCCCTTCTGGAACAAAAAATCCTTATTGGGCTTGCTCCTGGCTGCGATATCTCCCAACATTACCGGCCCTTTATTCCAAATAGTCGTTTTAAAGTAAGCCATCTGCATATACACGTCCGTCCTCGTTCTTTAGATGACGATTTGTACCAGAAGGTTCAGATATTTGAGAGAGATGTGTTTCAAGAACCTAATCAAGAAGAGTTCGAGAAATTTAAGAAATTATTTGGAAATTAACCGTTTCGAGGAGCATCGAAATTATAAACTAAAAAGCGTCCTCCCAAGCTGTTTCTGACTGACATGCCCTGACTTGCTATAGTTAAACTATACATATGCGCAAAATTATTACGACCACTTTCATAACTCTTGACGGAGTCATGCAGGCTCCAGGAGGCTCGGAGGAAGACAAGACAGGGGGGTTTGCATATGGCGG
>JAGWOD010000005.1 GCA_028871115.1 Patescibacteria group bacterium
ATGCTCTATGGACTCAATAGGGAAGCAGACGGTCATAATCTTGATGAAGCACAGAAAGATGAGCGTTGGCAGCGGCTCATGGAATATTTCGAAAAGACGAAAGCTTCGTATGTAATCGTTGATGCAAATATGGAAAATGAACTACGAGAGCTTCATGCTGAAGAAAAAAAGGAATTTCGACGCGAATACGGAGTATTTGAAGATGGCATAAATGAGCTTATCCGCGCGGGGTATACGCTACTTGGTCTTATTACCTTCTTTACCACAGGGGAAGATGAGACGCGTGGATGGACGATTAAGCAAAACTCTAGTGCCCCCGAAGCTGGTGGAGCGATTCACTCTGATTTCAAAGATAAGTTTATACGAGCGGAAGTTATCCGTTGGAATACACTTCTTGCAGCAGGCTCTTATGCAGGGGCGCGTGAACAAGGTCTTATTCGCACCGAAGGAAAGGAGTATATCGTAGAAGATGGTGACGTCATCGAATTTTTGCACGGCTGATACACACAATAAAAATGGCGCGTCTTTGACGCGCCAGGTTCTTTTCAACCTATGGAGAGCTTTTTGTTCGCACGCTCCGCAATGTCCTTGTGCGACGACTTTGCAAGAATCTTGAGAACTTCCTTGGGACAGCCGCTTTGACGGTTAAGAAGCGCTAGCTCTACCGACCACTCTTCTTTTTGTGCGAGTAGCGTAAGGGTGCAAACACTTTCATGAAGCTCGGCGATGACGCACCGCAGATACCAGTCATTCCGGTCCCCTTTGAGCGCCCGTCCTGTGGCCTGCGGGATAGCAAGCCAGAAAGGCTTCTTAAGCCTATGGAGATTCCATAGTGCGGTTGCACAAACAACGCTCGATGCATCCTCGACTGCCAGGAGCAACGCATCTTCAGATGCATGAGGATTGGCGGCAGCCCTAACATTCGCGAAGTGCGTTTGAAGTTCCTCTTCGGTAGTAAACTCTGGCTGCATATAAGCCCCCAGTCAAGCTGCAACTATTGCTACCCTATATCACCCTGAGGTTTCTAGGCAAGCGTGCTAGGATAACAGGCATGGAAAAGCAAAGAACAACCCCCAAAGATTTCTTTTTGTGGGCCGGTGCGATGCTCTCCCTCTATATCAGCGTATTTTCTTTCATCTCGCTGCTCTTCGATTACATCGACTATGCATTTCCGGATGCACTGAGCTACATACCTGCGCCGTATTCAGGGGCGATACCCTTTGAGCTCTCTTCTCTTGTTATTCTTTTTCCTCTATTTCTCGTACTCACACACCTCATCCGGAAGGATACTGCGAAGAATCCTCAAAAACGCGATCTGTGGGTACGCCGCTGGGCTCTCGTGTTTACGGTCTTCATTGCGGGAGCTACCGTAGTGATTGATCTCATTACACTCCTCACAAATTTTCTCAGCGGTAATTTCACGATATTCTTCTTGCTCAAAGTCCTAGTCATCCTTCTTATTGCAGGAGCAGGACTCCTGCACTTCCTTGCAGATATATGGGGATATTGGGACAAAGAAAAAAATAAATCACGTCTTGTCGGGTGGGGCGCAGGCATCGTCGTCATTTGCACCGTTATTGCAGGCTTTCTCATTATGGGAGCACCATGGAACGTTCGACTCTATCGTTTTGATGAGCAGAAGGTGAATGATCTACAAAATATTCAATATCAGATAGTGAGTTACTGGCAACAGGAACAAAAATTACCAGCCTCACTTTCAGATCTTAAAGATTCGCTTTCGGGGTATAGCGTGCCGCTTGATTCTCAGACAAATGAGGCATACGAGTATTCGGTGACCGGTAGACTATCCTTCGAGCTCTGTGCAAACTTCAACGCTCAAACGCAAGCCTACGACGAGTCCGAACTTTTCTCTCCGACTCCAGTTGGTGTCTTAGGAAGCGGCGCGGATTCTTGGTATCACGGTAGCGGAAAGGTATGCTTTGACCGAACGATTGATCCGTCGAAGTATCCACCGATAAAGCAATAACAAGAGAAGGGCGTTGGTAGCCGTGCGCCCCTATGCTACGCTTTTGTGCATGTCCCGCTACGATCCAAAGGAGATAGAAGAGAAGTGGCAAAAGCGCTGGCGGGAGAGCGCTCTCTATAAATCTCTCGAAGATTCTGGCAAGGAGAAATCGTATGTGCTTGATATGTTCCCGTATCCCTCAGGCGAGGGTCTTCACGTAGGCCACCCGAAAGGGTATATCGCGACCGATATCTATTCGAGGCTTCAGCGCATGCGTGGAAAAAGTGTCCTCCACCCCATGGGATGGGACGCCTTCGGCCTTCCTGCAGAGAATTTTGCGATAAAAAATAAGGTTCATCCGAGTGCTGCTGTCGAGCGCAACATCGCGCGATATAAAGAGCAGCTCGGGATGATTGGGTTCGATTATGACTGGAGCCGGGAGATAAACACGATTGATCCAGGCTACTACAGATGGACTCAGTGGATATTTCTGCAGATGTTCAAAAAAGGCCTCGCCTACGAAAGCAACGAACCCATCAATTGGTGTCCACAGTGCCAGACCGGACTTGCGAACGAAGATGTTGAAGATGGCCAATGCGAGCGTTGCAACACAGCGGTCGAGAAACGACGAATGCGTCAGTGGGTCCTGCGTATCACAGATTATGCAGACCGCATGCTTCAGGATCTCGAAGCCCTCCCGTGGCCGGAGCACATCAAGGAACTCCAACGCAATTGGATCGGCCGCAGCGAGGGTGCAGAGATAATTTTTCCTCTATCAGGCAAGTACAAATTCGTTCTCTTGCATGGCTTCAACGGAAATCCCTCTGAAGATACCTACCTATGGATAAAGAAGGAGCTCGAAAATCGAGGACATGAGGTGGTAGTGCCGGAATTGCCCAACACTTCTGCGCCTACGGAGAAAGAATGGGTTGCTGCAGCTCTTGGGGCAGCAACTTACGACAAAAATACGATTGTTATCGGACACAGTCTCGGAGCAGTCACGGCTATGAAAGTTCTTGAGAAACTCGACACTACGGTGGCAGGACTTGTTTTGTTTGGAGGGTTCTGTGATCCCAACTTTCTTGACAAGGCTCGTCCATTTGCAAACACATTTTCTTGGAAGTTTGACGGGGGAAAGATACAAAAAAATACAGGGCGTATCGTCATCCTGCATGATAGAAACGACACTGCTATTTCTCGATCTCAAGTGGAGGCTCTCTCACATCTACTCGATACCCCAATTACAGAGGTAGTTGCAAAAGAACCTCATTTTGAGGCTTCCGAGGAGCCAGTGGTTATACATGCCGCGCTTCCTTCCATTAAGGTCTTTACTACTCGGGCGGACACGCTTTTTGGAGCGACCTATGTGGTGCTCGCACCAGAGCACCCTCTCCTTGGAGAGCTGCGGGAAAGAATTTCGAATTGGAAGGAAGTAGAAAAATATACGATCACCGCTCAACATAAGACAGAGATTGAACGCACTGCAGATGGAAAAGAAAAGAGTGGCGTTGAGCTCAAGGGTATTAAGGTAATTAATCCTGCTACGGAGAAAGAAATCCCAATCTTTGTGGCCGATTATGTCCTCGGCGGCTATGGTACAGGCGCCATCATGGCGGTGCCTGCGCACGATGAGCGGGATTTTGCATTCGCAAAAAAGTTCAATCTTTCAATACAAGAGGTAATTACTGGCGGAGACATAGAGAAGGCCGCTTATACCGGCCCTGGTACTCTCATCAATTCAGAGCACTTCGATGGTGTAAGTTCAGAGGAAGCACGGCAAAAAATAACGAGGAGCTACGGAGAGGTAAAAGTAAGCTACAAATTGCGCGACTGGGTATTCTCCCGCCAGCGCTACTGGGGGGAGCCTATTCCGCTCATTCATTGTGACAAAGACGGCTGGGTAGCGGTCCCAGAAAAAGATTTACCGGTGCGTTTGCCGGAGGTCGACCATTATGAACCGACTGGTACAGGTGAATCGCCTCTCTCAAATATTACCGAGTGGGTCAATACTCGCTGCCCTACTTGCGGTGGTCCTGGTAGGCGCGAAACCAATACGATGCCTCAGTGGGCAGGCTCAAGTTGGTATTACCTGCGTTTTATGGACCCAAAAGATAGTGCAGAACTTGTTAGTAAGAAAAATGAGAAATACTGGGCACCGGTCGATATGTACGTGGGCGGTGCGGAGCACGCTACACGGCATCTTATTTATGCCCGTTTCTGGCACAAATTTCTCTATGATATTGGCATCGTCACTACTCTCGAGCCCTTTACCCATCTTTATTCGGTAGGCCTCATTTTGGCAGAGGACGGCCGCAAAATGAGCAAGCGATTTGGGAATGTTATCAATCCAGACGATGTTGTTATGCGCTATGGAGCCGATGCGTTCCGTGTCTATGAGATGTTCATGGGGCCATTTGAAAATGCGGTTGCCTGGAGTACCGATTCAATCGCTGGAGCGCGTCGCTTTGTTGAACGTATCTGGCGGCTGGCGGAGCATATGGGCGACGAAGATCCTTCACTCGAACAAATTCTCCATCAAACGGTTAAAAAAGTAGGGGAAGACATCGAGCAATTCAAATTTAATACAGCAATAAGCCAGATGATGATATTTCTCAATGCTGTGGAAGATGCGGGAAGCATAGGCACGAAACAATTTAGTATATTTGTGCGTCTGATCGCCCCATTCGCTCCACATCTAGCCGAAGAACTTTGGGAGCGGGTTGGGGAACCCTACTCGGTACATAGAGCACCGTGGCCTTCCTTTGAAGAATCAAAGCTCGTGGGAGAGAGTGTGCCTATGGTTGTCCAGATAAACGGTCGCTTGCGAGCAACTATTAACGTTCCGCCAAAAGCCGATCAACATGAATTCCAATCGCTCGCCGAGGAAGCGGTAAAAGAGCGTCTCAAAGGCGTGCATATAAAAAGGGTGATTGTCGTACCCGGACGTCTGGTGAACTTTGTCGTTGAGGAAAAATCTTGAAAGACACGACTGTTATGCACCCGCCCTCCATTTCGGAGGGGTTTGTATAAACTACAAAGCCTAGGAAACTTGACCTAGCTATAAGGGCGTGATATAAAAAACAGGAACATCATATATGCCAAAGACCGCTGAAAAGAGGGCAAAAACCGAGAGTGGTGCAACTGTCACGTTCAAGCCGAAAGCAGTGGTAGCCAAACTGCTTGCTTCGCTGCCGGAGCGCTCCCGAGTAGTACTTGAGAGCCGTTTTGGACTTGGTAAATCGACAGAGCGACAAACGCTTGAATCAATCGGCCAGCGCTATGGCATTACGCGAGAGAGAGTGCGTCAGATAGAGAATCACGCACTTGCAGGTGTCCGTAAGTCACCCTCCTTTGGCGAGGCAAAAGAAGCATTTGATGAACTCGAGCGCATTATCGGAGGTCTCGGAGGCATTGTCTGCGAGGACGATTTGCTTGAGTTCATTACCAAAGACGAGAAGATGCAGAACTACATCTATTTCCTTCTCGTACTCGGCGATCCTTTCAAATATCGCAAAGAAGATGACGAAGCCCGACGCTGTTGGTACGTGGATCCTAAACTTGCAAGCCAAGTTGAGCAGGCGCTGCAGCGCCTCTACTCTGGGCTTGGTGACGATGAACTTATTCCCGAGAGTGAAATGGTTGATCGCTTTCTCAAGGAACTTAAAGACATCAATGATAAATACCGCAATGAAGAGGTAATTCGTCGCTGGCTCTCCATTTCTAAGCGCGTTGGTAAAAATCCTCTCGGTGAGTGGGGACAGGCTCATTCTCCAAACGTCAAAACTAAAGGGGTAAGGGACTACGCGTATCTCGCGGTCAAAAAGCATGGCAGCCCGCTTCACTTTACGGAAGTTGCACGGATGATAGAAAAAATGTTCGATCGCTCGGCGCACGTTGCCACCACCCATAACGAGCTCATTAAAGATCCAAGGTTTGTACTTGTCGGCAGGGGAATGTATGCGCTCAAAGAATGGGGATATACCGCAGGCGTGGTTAGGGATGTTATCCGCCAGGTGCTCAGGGAGAATGGTCCGCTCACGCGCCAACAGGTCATAGAAAAAGTCCTTAAGGAACGGCATGTTAAACCAGGAACTATCATTGTCAATCTCCAAAATCAGAAATATTTTAAGAAAGATCGCGAAGGTAAATGGGCACTTGTGCAGTAAATGACGATCCCGCCTCAAGCGGGATTTTTCATGCGGGGAGCATGGTACTATAGAAATCGTAGCCAGTATGGGCGTCTATAAATTCATCCGCAGCAATCTTCTCGCCGGTGGCAAGACGGGGCTTGAAGCCTATTTTGTACTCCTCGTGTGGGCATTCTTCTTTTTTCTGTGGCTCCCGGGACATCTACAAGCCCAGGTTGAGATTTTCAATATATTCATGGCAATCATTCCGTTTGTCTTGCCTTTTCTTATCGGGATCGTTGCGTACCATCTTTGGTATGAGTATCAATGGGCCCGGCGTTATGGAGAAACTGAGCATTGTGTCCTCGAAATAAAGTTACCGGAGGAGATAACGCAGACTCCGTATGCTGCAGAACTTATGTTGCGGGGGATTTATCAGACAGGAGAGACCGACACACCGCTCCATGAATTCCTAGGAGCAACTAAGCCTTGGTTTTCTCTTGAAATAGTGTCAACCGAAGGTAGGGTGCATTTTTACATGTGGATGCGCCGTCGCTATAAAGCGCTTGTTGAAGCACAAATTTACGCGCATTACCCGACGGTGCAGGTCGTTGAAGTTCCTGACTACACACTTTCTATTCCCTATGATCCTGCAGTGGTTGACGTATGGGCAGTCGAACAGAAACTTCAGAAGCCCGATCCGTATCCCATACTCACGTACGTCGAAGCTGGGCTTGATGAAAAAGGAGTCAAAGAAGAATTCAAACATGATCCTCAGGCATCCCTTATCGAACTACTCGGTTCCATAAAGGAAGGCGAACACATTTGGATCCAATTCGTGATTCGAGCACATGTTGCTGAATCCTACTGCCCCTATGCTCTGGAGGAGACCCACCACCACATGAACCTCAGAGAGTGGGGACAGCATGAAATCGAAACTATAGCTAAAAAAGTTACACGCGAGAAAGAAGACGGCACGGGTTCGATTGTCAATTACGCGGGCCTCACGAAGGGTGACCGTGAACTCATCGAATCAATCCAAAATAAGCTCAACAAGCAGCCCTTTGAGGTCGGGATACGTGCGGTGTATATAGCTCGCAAAGATAAATCAAATTCTGCACCTCGCATCGCTATTCCTTCGGCTTTTAGATCTTTCGAACATGGTTCAGAAGGTCGTGGACTCAATGGTCTTGCTCCAATTTTCTGGATTGGGCCGTTCAATTTCGCGTGGCAGGATTTTATGAATACCCGCCGCCACATGCTCTGGAAACGAATGTATGATGCCTACGTAACACGGCAATTCTTTTATCCGCCGCACAAACATAGGTGGATCATCCTCAACAGTGAAGAACTTGCAACGATATACCATTTCCCCGGAAAAGTAGTGCGCACCCCAACGCTTGAGCGTATGCCTTCCAAACGCGCGGAGGCGCCGGCAAATTTGCCTATTTAAGCCTTCTTTCTCATGCCTGAACATGAAGGGCCGCCTTCCTCGTCGTTTCATCGCATCCTATCGCGATCAGCCCTTGCTGCTCGGGAAGCACGTCTATATGAGCGCATACTTCCCGCCGCATTTCTTATTGGCACCCTCTTTGCGCTTATCTATTACGTTGCATTCTCTGCACCCTCAAATTTTACAGTTCCTTCGGTCATCCAAGTGAGTGAGAGTGAGACGCTCGAGCAGATAGCAACCCAACTTCAACAGGCCCATGCTATCCGCTCCGCACTTCTCTTTGAAGTCGTGGTTCGGGCGATAGGCGGAAATAAACGCATTCAAGCGGGCTCTTATTTCTTTCCGGCTCAAGAAAATCTCTTTGTCGTGGCGCTTCGTTTTGTCACGGGAGATTTTGAACTCTATCCGGTCCGGATAACTTTCGCAGAAGGAGCCACGAGCCGGGAAATAGGATGGCTTCTCGCTGAAAAACTCGCTCCCTTTAATGAGGCACAATTTCTTGCGCTCGCAGTGCCGCAGGAAGGGTATCTTTTCCCTGACACCTACTTCTTTTTCCCAGATCAGGATCCAACGGTAGTTGAACGGGCAATGGAAGAAGATTTCAACAAGCACGTGGCTACGATTCAGCCGCAGGTTACCGCTTTCGGCAAGCCACTTTCTCAGGTGACTACGATGGCATCGATACTCGTCGGCGAAGCGCGCACAGATACTGATCGTCGGATTGTGGCAGGAATCCTCTGGAAGAGGATTTCACTCGGCATGCCGCTTCAGGTCGATGCGCCCTTTGGATATGTGCTCAATAAGAGTCTCACCCAGCTCACCATTGCAGATATTCAAACTCCTTCGCCCTATAACACCTACCTCAACAAAGGTTTGCCCCCGACTCCAATTGGCAGTCCGAGCCTCGAAGCATTTCTTGCAGCAGTAACCCCTATTAAGACTTCCTATCTCTTCTACCTTTCCGACCGCAACGGGGTCATGCATTACAGTGTGACGTTTGCAGAGCACCAGGCTCAGATACGAGAATATCTCCGCTGATTTTGCCTGCTATCTCAGGACGGGATATAACCTTTGGTATGGCAAAAGGAAAACGAGTATTCGTCGGCCTATCAGGGGGTGTCGATTCTGCAGTTTCAGCGGCACTCCTTAAGAAGGAAGGGTACGACGTGGTAGGGCTCTTTGTCTCAATTGTTCTTGAGGGCTATCCCTGTAGTGCACTCGAAGATCGGCGCGAAGCACTCCGCGTCGCAGCACATCTCGATATTCCATTTCAAGAAATCGATCTCTCAGAAGAATATCGAAAACGTGTCTTTGAGGTCACGCTTGAGGACTACCAGCGCGGAGAGACACCTAACCCGGATGCTTTATGTAACCGGGAGATAAAGTTTGGACTCATGTATCAATATGCGCGAGCGCAGGGCGCTGATTTTCTCGCAACCGGCCACTACGCTCGCACGCATCTCTTGCACGGGGAGGCTCATCTCCTTTCAGGAAAAGATGAGGAGAAAGACCAGAGTTACTTTCTCTGGATGCTCGGGCAAGAAGAACTTTCGCATGCTCTTTTTCCTGTAGGTTCGATGCATAAATCAGAGGTACGCGCCCTCGCGCACAATCTCGGGCTTCCTAATGCAGCGCGCAAAGATAGCCAAGGGCTCTGCTTTCTTGGTCCACTGTCGATGGAAGACGTACTCTCACGCGAGCTCAGTCCACAACAGGGTGCAGTGCTCGATGAGTATGGATCAGTGATTGGCACTCACCGAGGGGCTCTTCTCTACACCATAGGGCAACGTCATGGATTTGAAATATCTGCACGCAGCAGCCATGAAGTGCCGCACTACGTCATTGAAAAAGATGTGCTACACAATACGCTCACGGTCTCTACAGAGCGCGGCGCTTCTGGGCAAGGAGAAATTGTACTCCATCAAAATAACTGGATAGGGAATTTTGAGGACGGAGTATGCGAGGCACGTTTTCGCTACCGCCAACCACTTATAGGAGCAACCCTGCGCAGAGAGAAACATAAGACAGGGGTAACTGTCGACACTGGTTCGGCACTTCCACGGGGCCAATCGCTCGTACTCTACCGCGGCGAACGCTGTCTTGGTGGAGGTGTTATTTAAAAGCTTTCAGTATTTCTGAAATAGTCATTAAGAAAAAGTAGTCTCCATTCATTTCTGTTTCACTCGAAGACGACTAGACTATTTCTCGGACTAGTTGCGTTGTCAGTATGCGTTCACCTTCAGTAGTGTGATAAAGAAAGGAGTAGTTTGGTAATGGCAAAGCGCCTTCTCTGTGCGTTGATCCTCCTTCTGTCTATGGGGGCGTCGGCGCGGGCTCTGCCGCTGCGTCCGTTCTATACCTATACGCATGACGTTCGGACATCAGCGCAATTCGCACAAAGACTCGAAGGTCCGCAATTCCATGTGGATCGTCGGGCATTTGTAGCGCTCTACAACCGTGAGGTAGGTGATCGAATAGGCCACCACGTGGCAGACTTCGAGGCACTCACTCAGTTCCTGCGCACAGATCCTGATCTCTCGGTCGGGAAATGTGACTGGACTTCCAATGACCCGGCACTTCGCGTATTCGGCGTGAGCTCTTCTGGAAAGAACTTTCAGACGCTCGCACGGGGATGTCACCCCGGAGAATACGTTCTGCGTTATCGAAGCCGGGTTATCTTCTCTCTCTATTGCGGCAATCTTATCCGCGATGAGCGGAAGGTACCGCATGCAGAGAATCCGCAGGCTCCGCAATTCGTCCGCTCCAGCACCTATCAAGTAGAATCCTGCGGTCTATGGAGCGTCCTCGGAGACTGCGGAGGAGAAGGGCATCTCGTGAGTTCGTACGTCTATCAAATCGAGCCGACGTTCCGCCCCCTGCGGGACGCCAACCAGTAACCATTATGTTCGTGGAGAAAGGTTCATGCAGCGTTTTGTAGCACTCGTACCTCTTGTCTTCGGTGCCTGTCTGCTCGTCTCGTGCGCAGACACCGAGGTGAAGCAATTAACAGTCCAAAACCCAGACGGGACAACGGACGTATTCAATACATTCTCCCAAGATTCTCCGATGGGCATGGACGTTAAGTCCCAAGTAGTGAGAAACTGTCGCTCAACCCCAGGTTCCACACAAGAGAAATGTCAGGTCATTGACGTGAGCCAGGGCTATCAGCGCGGTTTCGTCGGTAACCTCGTTCCCGGAGCAGGGACGGCTGCCGTTCTCGGGACTGCCTATGCAGTCGGACAATCGGTCCGCCGCCCGGATAACGTCTCGGTCAATAACACTGGTGGTTCAGCCAACAACACCAATAACAACAGCAATAAAGCAAATGCTGGCTCTGGTGGCACGGGCTCTGACGTCGACGTCGGCAGCATTGATTACGGACCCTAACAGATCTCTCGAGGCAAGAGGCCCGTATCTGCGGGCCTCTTTTTATACCCGCTGCGTGATTTATACTGTTCCTATGAGCACCATCATCACAAAAGCCGACGGTACCACTGAAGCATTCGATCTACAAAAACTTCTCTCATCGCTGCGACGCGCAGGAGCAACCGAAGAAGCTGCTCAAGAAATTGCCATAGAGACTGAGCGTCGAATCAAAGATCACGCGTCCACACACGATATTTATCATCATGCCTTCGAACTTCTGCGTGCGCATCGCTCTACAGCCGCAGCACGCTATAGCCTGAAGCGTGCACTGTTGGATTTTGGTCCCTCAGGCTTTCCTTTCGAGGCTTACCTTGCGGAGCTGTTTCGAAAAGAAGGATACGAAGCCACTATCGATCAACACATAGCTGGCAAATGTGTCACGCACGAAGTAGACGTGGTGCTCCACAAAGGAGAGGAGCGGGTATACATCGAAGCAAAATTTCATAACAGCGCCGGATTCAAGACGGACTTACAAATAGCCCTCTACGTGCAGGCGCGGATAGAAGATATTCAAGCTTCACAGGAAAACGGCGGAGCTCATGCCCGAGGAATGCTCATTACTAATACGAAATTCACCTCGCTTGTTCTTGCGTATGCCCGCTGTCGGGGAATGGAGCTTCTCGGATGGGAATACCCGGAGAATAATAATCTCCATGATCGCATCGAACGCAATCGACTCTATCCCATAACGGCATTGACCTCGCTCTCCCATGAAGAAAAAGTAAATCTTCTCTCTCAAAAGGTCGTACTCTGCCACGAGCTCTCGCGACAAGAGAGTGCTCTCTCGCAGGCAGGGGTGCGCAGCGCCCGGATGTCGGGTGTACTCGCCGAAGCAGGGGAGCTCTGCGATATTTCAACTGGCCCCGGGATGCAGTAAACTCATGGCACTGCTCCTTATCGCATTTGTCGCAGGGCTTCTCACGGTTCTTGCTCCATGCACTTTGCCGCTCCTTCCCGTTATTGTCGGTGGTTCGATCTCAGGGCGGTCCACTCCTTTCCGTGCCCTTACAATCGCTCTCTCGCTTGGCCTTTCAATATTTATCTTCACGCTCCTTCTTAAGGTATCGACATTTCTTATCAATGTTCCCCAGGAATTTTGGAATGTTATCTCCGGTGGCCTTTTATTTATCTTCGGTGCAGTAACGCTATTCCCCGGACTTTGGGAGCGATTTACTCCCGCAAATACGCTTTCACTCGGGGCTAATCGCTTGCTTGGTCGGGGCTACATGCAAGGAGGGATATTCGGTGACATTATCGTGGGCGCAGCGCTTGGGCCTGTCTTTTCGAGCTGTTCTCCGACCTATTTCATCGTGCTCGCAACCGTGCTTCCGGTGCATCCTGCGGAGGGAATCCTCTATTTACTCGCGTATTGTGTAGGGCTTGTACTATCGTTTCTCCTGGTATCCGTTATTGGTCAGCGCATTGTACTTGCGCTCGGGATTGCCGCGGATCCTACCGGCTGGTTCAAACGAGCGATCGGAGGCCTTTTTATCATCATCGGACTCATTATCCTAAGTGGGTGGAGCACGCAGCTTGAAGCTGACATTCTCTCGCATGCGGGAATCTTCGACGTTACGCAGATAGAACAGCAACTTCTGCTTGCGGGGAGTAGTTCCTCCGGAGCGACTTCGACCCCCATGGGATTTCTCACTCCAGCACAGAAAGCGACACTTTATCCTAAAGCACCTGAACTCGCAGGCATCGACGGCTACCTCAACACCGATGGCATGCCGATAACGCTCTCTCAGTATCGCGGTAAGGATGTAGTCCTTGTCGATTTCTGGACCTATAGCTGCATCAACTGCCTACGCACCATTCCTTACCTCAATGCCTGGTACCAGAAGTATAAAAATGAAGGGCTGGTCATTATTGGCGTCGAGACCCCCGAGTTTGCTTTTGAACACTTAACATCAAATGTAGAGAACGCCATTGCGCAGCTTGGTATACAGTATCCGGTGGTACAGGACAATGAATACGCGACGTGGAGTGCGTTCGGTAACGAGTATTGGCCGAACGAATATCTCATTGATATCGATGGATACATCGTGCACCAACAATCAGGTGAAGGAAATTACGCTGAAACAGAGCAAGCCATCCAAACAGCGCTTGCAGAGCGGGCAGCGCGTCTTGGCACCACCACGCAAAATCTCGCCACAAGCACCGTGAATCTTCCCCAAGATGATCTAAACGCTATACAAAGTCCAGAGACGTATTTTGGTTCCAATCGAAATGAATTCCTCGGAAATGGAGCGCAAGGGGTGAGTGGGGTGCAGGAATTCTCTACTGCACAATCTATAGAACCCAACACCCTCTATCTCGGCGGATCATGGAATATAACTCCTGAATATGCACAGAATGAAGGAGCGGCAACCATAACGTATGAGTATGATGCACACAATCTCTATATCGTCGCTGCAGCCTCCTCGCCAGTCACTATAAAAATATTGCGTGACGGAAAGCCACTAGGCCAATATTCGGGGAGCGACGTCAATCCAACTACTTCAACTGCGGTCATTGAGGCAGACAGGCTTTACCGGCTTATAGAAGATCCAACTCCAGGAATACACACGGTAGAGATTCAGGTCATGCAACCGGGTCTTCAAGCCTATACGTTCACCTTTGGATGAAATAGCTATGGATAGCGAACAGGTAGAAAACGCAAGTAAAAACTACATTGCCAAGATTTTAGGTGCGCTGTGGCTTTTTGACGGGCTTTTGCAGTTTCAACCGCAAATGTTCGGACAAAATTTTGTCGTCAATATTCTTGTACCAAATCTATCTAGCCAGCCGCATTTTATAGAACAGATAGTCAACTGGGGCATGTGGCTCTGGAATACCAATACGGTAGTTACCAACACCCTGGCAGCGTTTCTCCAGATTGCGATCGGTATTTTACTCTTATTGCCGCGTTCAAATACATTTTTCAAAGCAGGTCTGTGGGTATCAATAGTCTGGGGAATAGTGGTATGGCTATGCGGAGAAGGTGCCGGAGGACTTTTGACCGGAGGAGCTACTTTTTATACCGGCGCACCTGGTGCTGTAGTGCTCTATATCCTCCTTGCGGTCTTACTCCTTATTCCCGAGAAACTAAGTTCCACATCGTATCCAAAGTTTGCAGGATGGATTTGTGTAGGGGCCAGTGTATTGCAGCTCCAACCCTTACTGTGGGGTAGTGACGCAGTACAGGGCACGTTTATGGTAGCAATGATGGACCCAGTACATGTAGCAAGTGTCTTGCCCAATACTCTCTATGGGCTCGTAGCGCTCTATCCCTTTGTATCGAATCTGTTACTTGCGCTTGTGCTCCTTATCGTAGGATTTCTTTTACTACGCAAACAAAATTTAATGACGGGTCTCATAGCCTTTGTCTTCTTTTTCTTTGTCTGGTGGTTCGGACAAGACTTTGGACAACTTTCAACCTTTATGAGAGGCACTCCTACCGATCCCAATACTGCCCCACTTATGATGCTTTTGCTTCTGCCTCTGTTTATGCGTTGGCGCAGAGCCTCGAGCACCCTACCCTCATACGTAAGCGCAAGAACAGATGCTTCAAAACGCATCTCAGCTGCGTAATTAAGAAACATTTCTTATCCAAAGACAACTCTTTGCAAATACAATCTCCTAATTTTATCTTGTAGGTATTACCCACATATATTTTTATGGCGAACGGCACTACCCAGAACTCTCAGCAGGGCAACGGACAGAAAGATAAACCAGCGCTTTCATGGTCGACACCGGCAAGCAAGGTTTCGGAGGATAAGGGGCAAAAACCAGATCAAGCGGGAAATGATAAAAAGGTACCCCCGCGTGCCACTCCTCCTGTCGCTCCAGTGGGAACTTCTTCGAGCGGCAGAGCGGTGTTTATTTTTCTTGCGGGGCTTATCATCGGCGGTCTTCTCACATGGTCCTGGTTTGACCTGCGCTCTCCATCAACGCCCGCTTCAGCAGGGACTTCTTCAAGCTCAATCACCTCAAACCTCAGTGCAAGCTCAAGTTCAACATCTGTTCCTCCTCAAGGAACAAGTACCTCCTCAGGCACTCCAGCGGGAATTGTTACAAGCGACTCTTTCACGGTCCCGTCACCCCAGGCAGCAGGGACACTTGTTACAATTTCGGATCTCTCTGCAAATGACACGGTTTGGGCGGTTGTGTATGAGGACAATAACGGGGTACCAGGCCGAGCGCTTGGAGCAGCACGCCTTACGACCGCACAGACAAACGGCACTATTGAACTTCTGCGCGCAACGCTCCCGAATCTTAACTACTTCGTAGGGCTTACCGCCGATACGCCCGAGCATACCTTTCAAATACAAACTAATGCCCCGATCCTCAACCAGAGTGGCCAGCGGATTCTCGTTGAGTTCCAGGCCCAATAGGTATGGGCCATTTTCTTGGCACGGGAGGATTCTCGCTTCTTGAAATGGACGGGGTACTTCGACTTCTTGTCGCTGCAATTCTCGGCATGGCACTCGGATTTGAGCGCTCTGTTGCCGGCAAGCATGCCGGTATGCGTACCTATGCGCTGGTATCCCTTGGGTCGTGTCTTTTCGTTATTGTAGGCACCATCGCGAGCTATGAGCTTAGTTTCTTCTCAGGTATCAACCCGCTTCAAATAGCAGGTTCAGTAGTGCTCGGCATTGGATTCATTGGAACTGGACTCGCTGCCTTTCGTGGCACTCAGAATCAGCCTGTCGAGATAACGACCGCATCTGGTATTTGGGTCGCCGCAGGCATCGGCATGGCAGCAGGCTTTGGGCTCTATACACTCGGGATTGCAACCACCCTTATCGCCATCGTTATCTTTTCGGTCTTCATGCGCATCGAGCATCACATCCGAGTGCGGTACGGCGAGCGGGAGAGCGAATACCTTTAAGACGTCGACTGTTCACAGTTACCTCGGAAGAAAAAGGTATACTGCCACCATGGGATTTGGAGGCAATTATCGCGTTCGTGAAAGAGGGCAATTCGACCCCGCGTCGAAGGAGCCCTATCGCATCAGCAGAAGCAAAATTGATCTCTTCCTTGAGTGCCCTCGCTGCTTCTACCTCGATCAGCGCTTAGGAATTGGCCGGCCCGACATGCCGGCGTTTTCGCTCAATAATGCGGTCGATACACTCCTTAAGAAGGAGTTTGATGTATACCGTGTGAAAGGAAATTTGCACCCGCTCTTGAAGTCTTATGGCCTCAGCGCAGTGCCTCTCAAACACAAAGATCTTGAAAAGTGGCGTGAAGCACGGCGAGCAGGCATTGAGTATCTGCACAAAGGAACCAACCTCTCGGTACGGGGCGGAATTGACGACATATGGGAAGGGAAGGACGGCAAGCTCATCATCGTTGATTACAAAGCAACTTCAAAAAAAAGCGAACTAACCCTCTACGATAGTTATAAACGGCAGGTTGAGGTGTATCAGTGGCTTTTCAGGAAGAACGATTTTCCAGTGTCCGACACTGCGTATTTCGTCTATGTGAACGCTTCGACTGACGCGGAAGCATTCGATGCCAAACTTGAATTTAAAGTGGAACTTATCCCCTATACGGGAGACACTTCCTGGATAGAGCCCGCGCTTCATAACATAAAAAAGTGTCTCCTGAGCGAAGAGATTCCTCCTAAAGGGGAGTGTGATTACTGTCCCTACCGAGAAGCCGCAGGGAAGGCGCTTCTTGCAAGGAACGAAGGTTCCAAAAAGAAGACAGGAAGGAGTACTCGTGCTAGAAAAAAAGATGATTCTTATGAAAAAACTCCCTCACTATTCTGATTCGCCGTTTGCCCGACGAGTACGTAGTATTGTGGCTCGTATTCCGCGCGGGAAAACTATGACCTACGGGGAAGTGGCTAAGCGCGCCGGAAGACCCCGAGCCGCTCGAGCGGTCGGCACTATAATGGCAAACAATTGGGACCCGAAGATCCCGTGCCATAGAGTAGTACGGGCAGATGGATCAGTCGGAAGTTACAATCGCGGAGGACCAGGACGAAAAAGAGAATTGCTGCAGAAAGAAGGAGCGCTTCGCTAAATTTTCTATGAAAAATACAACTCTCGTGTATCTCATCGATAAAGAGCACGAGACTCTGCTTCTTGGTTTTAAAAATCGTGGACTTGGAAAGGACAGGTGGAACGGGTTCGGTGGAAAGATTGAGAAGGGAGAAGGGGTGCAAGAATCTGCCTTGCGGGAGTTATGGGAGGAAGCAGGTGTACTTGGGAGAGCAGAGGATCTTGTGCCGGTCGCTGATCTACAATTTTCTTTCGAAGTGGGGCCTATATGGCGCAACTATGTGTATTTTCTGTATGCATGGGAGGGAACTCCAAAGAAAAATACTGAGTTTCTGAGGCTCAAATGGTTCCCCGTGAGCAAACTACCCTATGAACGCATGTGGGCTGACGACGCAGTTTGGCTTCCCAAAGCTCTCGCGGGAGAGTTCGTTGAAGGAAAATTTTACTTTGACCAAAAAGGAGATCACATTCTTGAATACTCTCTGGAGAAGAAACAGTTCCATGAACAAGTACGATGATATGAAACGCATACGTGACGAGGTGGTAGCTCTCACGGAGTCTCCGCTTTACGCCTATCGCGTCGCTAACCACTACCATGCCGTGCTTGGTGAAGGAAGCCACGATGCAACGATTATGTTTGTGGGAGAAGCGCCGGGAAAGAATGAGGC
Organism: Patescibacteria group bacterium; assembly: GCA_028871115.1. Taxonomy (GTDB): domain Bacteria; phylum Patescibacteriota; class Minisyncoccia; order Phycocordibacterales; family SBAW01; genus JAKALC01. Next base: position 17,631 of record JAGWOD010000005.1, read on the forward strand.
GATCAAGGGAAGACCGTTCGTAGGAGCGGCGGGGAAACTTCTTGATCTGATGCTTGCAAAGAACAACATTCCCCGTGAATCGGTCTACATCACTAATATCGTGAAGGACAGGCCGCCTGAAAACCGCGATCCACTACCTTCGGAGATTGAGATGTACGGGCCTTTCCTTGATCGGCAGATACAGGTCATTCGACCAAAGGTGATCGCAACGCTTGGCCGGTTCTCCTACGCCTATATCATGCGCAAGTTCGATCTTGACCTCTTCATCGAGCCCATCAGTAAAGCGCACGGACATATATTTGACGCCGAGGCGCCCTTTGGGCCTATACAGATCGTTCCGCTCTACCACCCGGCGGCGGCAATCTATAATCAGCACCTTAAAGAGACCTTATTTAAGGATTTTGAAGTCCTCAAACAGTTCGTATAACTCACCAGATCTTCGCTCGCTTTTTTTCTTCTCGATACAACTTGTCTCCTTTCTTGAGGCCAAAGGCTTTATAAAAGGGGGTGAAATTCGAAAGAGGGCCATTAACTCGCAGAGGAGAGAACGCGTGTACGTCATTGAGCGTGATCATTCGGATAAATTCCTTTCGCGACAACTCCCGTTCAACTTGAGCAAAACCTAAGAAAAATCGCTCTTCGGGTGTAAAGCCATCGATAATAGTTCTCCCATGGGTTCGAAGATGCCGTTGATAAGCATCGTAGGCTATTGAGAGCCCTCCTAAATCGGCTATGTTTTCCCCAAGCGTAAGCTCTCCATTTGCACGTAGGCCAGGAAGTATCTCATAGGAATCAAACTGCTTCACAAGAATATTCGATTTCTTCTTAAAACGACCTTCATCCCTTTTGCTCCACCAATTGCGCATATTACCCGCTCCATCGAATTTGGACCCCTGATCATCGAAACCATGGGTAAGCTCATGGCCGATAGTCGCTCCTATGGCGGCGTAATTTACAGCGCTGTCTGCATGCAGATCAAAAAAGGGGGCTTGCAGTATTGCGGCAGGGAAAACGATTTCGTTGAGATTGGAGGCATGGTAGGCGTTTACTGTCTGTGGGGTCATATACCATCGTTTTCGGTCAACTGGTCGATTGAGACGTCGCACCTCGCGCCGATGGATATATTCCGCCGACCGTAGCAAATTGCCAAAATAGTCACCTGATTGTATGAGAAGCCCCTTGTATCGTTCAAAACGTGCAGGATACCCGATCTTCCAATTCGTGGTTGTAAGCTTGCGGAGCGCTTTCTGTTTTGTTCCTGGACTCATCCAATCGAGATCACGTATCCGCTCTGTATACACAGCAACGAGATCCTCAATGAGTGCATTCATCCTGCGCTTTGCATCCTTTGTGAAATGGCGCTCAACATACAACGCACCGAGAGCTTCACCAATGTTACCGTTGACGGCTCCGAGAGACCGTCGCCAGAGTGGTCGCATTTTCTTGTTGCCCGCAAGCGCGCGTCCATAAAAATTGAAACTTACGCGCAAAAACTCCTTTGAGAGCGCGGGGGCCCAATCAGAAAGCAGGTGCCATTCGAGGTATATTTTCCATTCTTCAAGAGAGACGGATGCAAGAAGGGTATCGAGAGCGCGGAAGAACTCTGGCTGACCGACAATGACTTCTTTGGCGTTGATGCCCTGAATTTTGAAATAACCTCTCCAATCAACGTGTGGTAGGAGCAGGAAAAGTTCTCGGAGCTTTTTTTTATGGTAGGTCTTGTGCGGATCCCGAAGATCCTCCTTGCGCATTGAAGCGCGGGCAAGTTCGGTCTCGATGCTGAGCACTATCTGCGCTCTGCGGCGAGCCTCAAGGCTCTTGTGTCCCACAAGCGAAAAAAGCTTTGTTATATAGACGATATACGCGTTTCGTACCCGTTTCTGCTCCGGAGCGTCGCTTAGATAGTATTCTCGATCAGGCATTCCAATTCCTCCCTGCCAGAGATGGAGAATATAACGGCTGCTCTTCTTGCTGTCCTGATCAATGGCAGTGAGCCACAAGGCAGATCCACCGATGCGGTGCATGCGGGAGATATACTCAAGCATCTCCTTCAGTGAGAGAAGAGAGGCGATCTCAGCTCGCCATTTGGAAAGGGGTTTGAGTCCACGCTTCTCCCGAGCCTCAAGATCGATGGCAGAGTAATAAAAATCTCGAACAAGCTGGGCGGGAGAACCGGAAGGGAGGTTCTTTTTGTGGAGTAATTCCTTAATGATCGAGCGAAGCTGGTGTTCAGTTTTGTAGCGCAGGATAGTGAAGCTTCCCCATCGAGACTCCGTTGGAGGTATGGAATTATCTCGCAACCATCCACCATTGGCGAAATGATAAAAATCGTCCTGCGGACGCACTGATTGGTCGATGGTTGCCGTATCGAATCCCCATGACCTCTTTGAAGTTTTTTTCATGAAATCGTGTACGAGACATCATACCCTAACGCTTACTTCTTTTGGAGAGCCCAGGTATTTTATTTTCATCCGCAACCATATATACTCAACTAGTTTCCTAGGGTAGGTGCATCATGGAATCAGCTGCTCTGTCGCTCTGTAACGAGGCTCAAGGAATCATGGACAACACCTGGAAATTGCTCCAGGAATGTCGAGAGCTTCTCGTCGAAGAAGAGCGCGCCTCTACAAAAAGAGGCTTCCAAAGCAAGATTCATACCGGCTCGCCAAGGCTCAGCTTGGTCTACTCCCGCCCCGGACAATAATCCGGGGCTTTTTTCTTTCGGGGTATTTTGCTACCCTTTTGCAATGACTCTCAATGAGGTCCGTTCCCGCTACCTTTCCTTTTTCTCCAAGCGCGGCCACACGGTCATTCCTTCCTCCTCACTTATTCCGGAGAACGATCCGACCACTCTTTTTACGGGCTCGGGCATGCAGCCCCTGGTTCCGTATCTCCTGGGGAAAAATCATCCTGCTGGGGCAAGACTCGTGGATTCTCAGAAGTGTTTTCGTTCAATGGACATAGAAGAGGTGGGTGACAATCGCCATACCACGTTCTTTGAAATGCTTGGTAACTGGTCTCTTGGCGATTATTTCAAGGAAGAACAGCTTCCATGGTTCTTCGAATTCCTGACTGATCCAAAAGAAGGTGTCGACCTTGATCCAAATCGTCTCTATATAACTGTCTTTGCGGGCGAAGAAAAATTCAAACTTCCTCGTGATACACAGTCAGCAGCCCTCTGGAGAGGATTATTCGACAAAAAAAGAATACAAGCAGCGGAAGCCGTCATTGGCTCGGAAGAGAATGGATATATACGCGGGATCAAACCGGGAGAGCGCATCTTTTACTATGACGCAAAGAAAAACTGGTGGTCGCGAGCAGGCACCCCTGAGCACATGCCGGAAGGGGAGCCTGGTGGGCCTGACTCCGAAGTATTCTACGAGTTCACGCATATCAGTCACGACAAAGCCTACGGGGAGCATTGCCATCCAAATTGTGATTGCGGACGTTTCCTTGAAATTGGAAATTCTGTATTTATGCAGTACCTCAAGAAAGGCCAATCCTTCGAACTTCTTCCAAAACAAAATGTTGATTTTGGAGGAGGACTTGAGCGTATCGCGATGGTATCAGAAGGGAACAATGATATATTCTCGACCAACCATAAAGAACTCCTGCGCCAACTCGAGCAGTATTCGAAAAAAACCTACGGAAAAAATCAAAACGATACACGAGCGATGCGGATCGTCGCGGATCATATAAAAGCCTCAGTCTTTCTCATCGCTGATGGAGCCATGCCTGGCAACGTTGAGCGCGGATATATCGTGCGGCGTTTACTGCGGCGTGCGGTTCGCTATGCCGATCTTCTTGGAATTCCCCCAGGAACACTTGAGAAGTTTACCCAAGGTGTTGTTGAGGAATATCATGCGGCCTATACGGCGCTCAGGGAACGAGAGAGAATCATCGAAGACACTATTGCTAAAGAAGAGGAGCGTTTTCGAGAGACGCTTACCAAAGGTATTCGAGAATTTGAAAAATTTATAGAAGAGAAGGGGAGTATCTCCGGAGAAGCTGCGTTTACCCTCTTTACCACCTACGGATTTCCTCTCGAACTCACCAAAGAACTCGCCGATGAACGGGGTGTGTCTGTCGCAGAAAAAGAATTTAATGAACATATGAGACACCACCGGGAACTCTCCCGAGCGGGTAGCGAACAAAAATTCAGGGGAGGCCTTGCCGATACAGCGGAGAAAACTGTACGTCTCCATACCGCACACCATTTGCTTCTACGTGCTCTCCAGATTGTTCTTGGCCCCGAGGTAAAACAGCGAGGAAGCAACATAACCCAGGAGCGTCTCCGCATCGACTTCTCCTATGGCGCGAAAATGACCAAGGAACAAATTGCCGAGGTGGAGAAAATCGTAAACGAGAAGATTGAAGAAGATCTTCCTGTTATACGCACCGAAATGAGCCGAGAGGAAGCTGAGAAACTGGGAGCGGAACATGAATTCGGGCAAAAATATCCGGAACGCGTGAGCGTCTATTCTGTTGGTCCTAAAGGCGCGACCAGTGAAGATCCGAAGTTTAATGGACGCTATTCGATCGAATTCTGCGGCGGACCGCATGTCTCGCACACCAGTGAGCTCGCAGAGGGAGGAAGGCACTTCAAGATACAAAAAGAGGAAGCGGTTTCGGCAGGCATCAGACGTATTAAAGCCGTATTGGCATAGGAGCGGGTGCTATACTTTCTTCATGTTCTCGCTCTTTGGGAAAAAAGAGGAGGCTGCGACAAAGACCATCGCCATTCTCGACATTGGCTCTGGCTCGGTCGGATGCGCTCTCATACTTCTTGATCGTAAAGGGCCTCCCTCTATTCTTGCGCACACTCGTGAAGAGGCACACCTCGAGAGCGGGCGCACTGGAGAGAAACTCCAATCGACGATACTCGCCTCGGCAAAAAAAGCACTTGAGACAATAGCTAAGAGCGCTCATAAAAGCCCAAAAGGGAAAGACGGCTATATAGAGCACTTGGCAATCTTTCTCCCGGCTCCTTGGTCTACATTATTTCTGCGCAACATCCGTCTTGCCCGAGAAATGCCGGTGCACGTCACCCCGGCTCTTATTGAAGGGATGGTCGCCGACTACGTAAAGCGCGAACGCCCTGATGAGAACACCGAGGTGGTTATCGAGCGCAGCGCTGTCGGAATACGCCTTAATGGATACGGGGTCAACGATCTTCCCAATGATGTTTCTGCTTCAACAGTAGAGCTCTCTATCGTCTCCGCAACCTCTTCTAAGACGTTTATCGGGAATCTCCGGGACATTGCCCGCCCCATTCTCGGAGGCCACGTACCGCTCTCTTTCCATTCGACGCCGGTTGCTGCCACTTACGCTCTCTCGACTCTTTTCCCCGAGACTCCCGACTACATTCTCTGCAACAGCGAAGGAGAACTTACCGAGCTTCTGCTTGTTCTTGAACATACCCCTTCAGCGGCCGCGACATCCACTGCTGCGTGCAACACAATACTGCGCACTGTCTCCGTCCATGCTGATATGGCCCGCGCTGAAGCAAATTCCGCTCTCGCTCTTGCACGCGACGCTCGCTCTCCTATGTCAGCGAAACTTGAAAAGACCCTTGCTTCAGCGCAACGGGAATGTGCCGACGGATTCCGCGCGGCGGCAACAGAACTTATCGCTTCCTTCAGCCCACCGAGAACCATCTACGTCATCGGTGAGGGGCAAAGTGCACAGTGGTACGCCGAGTCTCTTGCCCATGCGCCCTTTCTTAAATCGCTTTTTCCGCTCGGGGTGGCGGTTGATAATGTTCAATACTCAACGTTGGCTAAAAATATCAAGCAGAGTGGGGGAAGCAGCGACGTATTTTTGGCACTTGAAGCTATCTACACAGACGCACGCTTCGATGAACGTCGCACCTTCAACTTTCGAGTGGAAAAAGGGCATTAACCCTAAGTCAGCATGGTATACTGAAATTACTTTGACCTATGCAAGACGTAACCCCGCCCGCAGATAAAGAGCGCTCTATACGAAATATTCCAGTACCTCCCGGCCGACGCCACTTCACGCCACTTCCCGAGGAATATACTCCCAAGGCAGGAGGGTCCCGTCGACGTTCATTCTGGCTATGGGCGGGAGCAATAGTGCTCGCCTGTATTCTCCTCGGTATGCTTGCCTCGTTCCTTCTCACGGGAGCCACCGTCACCGTATATCCCCGCGAAGCGAGCGTTACCTTCCCAGCAACACTCACCGCACAGGTAGAGGCACCGGTAGGATCCCTCTCATACCAGCTTGCAAGTGCCGCGCAGAGTGCCGAGGCGACTGTGCCCTCAAGTGGCACGACACAGGTCACTACTTCTGCGCAGGGGACTATCACGATCTACAACAATTACAGTACAAAGTCTCAAAAACTCATCACTAATACCCGCTTTCAAGCCCCGAACGGAAATATTTATCGCATCCATAGCGCGATCACTATCCCCGGAGCAACTAAAGGCGCAGGCGGAGTACTGACGCCCGGGAGTACTGAAGCAGTCGTCTACGCCGACGCGCCAGGCGCTAGCTACAACGTCGGACCTACACGCTTCACGATACCTGGGTTTCAAGGCACTGCTGAGTACAGCGCATTCTATGCCACTACTGAAAGCATCAGCGGAGGATTTTCCGGGACAGAGCCATCGGTAGCACCTTCCGCCCTCTCAAGTGCGGAGGGGCAACTAGAGCAGCAACTTTCAACCGCGCTAAAAAGTACCATCGCAAATCAACTTCAGGACGGATTCCTCGGCGTTGGAGGTACCTTCTCGCCAGTGTATGGCAACCCCGTCATAACAGGGGGGAGTGGTAATCAGGCGACGATCACCATTGCTGCGACGGGTACGGAAGCCATGGTCCGCTCGAGCGATCTCGCCAATGCTATTGCCAAACAAACAGTACAGGGATATGCCGGAGAGGCTATCAACTTCGCGACCCCTTCTGCACTCTCACTTTCGGTAGCTACCAGTACCCCCTATGATCCGACTGGTTCCAACGTTACCTTCAGTATTTCAGGTTCTTCACCCTTGGTATGGCAATTCGATCCCTACGCCATACAGCAGGCCCTTGCCGGGAAAGACAAAAGTACGTTCGATTCCATCATCGCAACCTTTTCTCCCGCAGTGACGAAGGCCAATGCATCGCTGCGTCCATTCTGGATATCCTCCTTCCCGTCAGACCCAAGTAAAATTCAGATCGTGACGCAGCTCGGGAGTTAGCCTAGACTAAAGAGCCTAAAAACGTTGACAGAAAACGGCCCTTTTGTTACTATGCGCCCACAACCGAAGTAATGGAGTCCAACCAAGAACCAGTGGAGGGGATGGTCGTCGAAGCCCTGCCCAATACGCTCTTCAGGGTTGATCTCCAGAATGGTGAGCGTGTGCTCTGTTACCTCGCCGGCAAAATGCGGCTCCACCGCATTAGAATTTTGGTTGGAGACAAAGTGCTCGTACAGCTCGATCCATACGGAGGCAAAGGCCGGATCACTCGGCGCCTCTAACATAGAAGAAAGACATGAAAGTCAAAGCATCGATCAAAAAACGGTGTGCAAACTGCAAAATGCTCCGCCGAAAAGGGCGGGTGTATGTTATTTGTACGAACCCCCGCCACAAGCAGCGTCAAGGATAATTTCCATATATGAGAATCAGCGGTATCACCATCCCCAATAAACGACTTCCGTACGCTCTCGCGACGCTCTACGGCGTTGGGATTCCCCGTGGCCTCTCCATTTGTAAGCAAGCCGGTATCGATCCGATGAAAAAGGCTGACGATCTTTCAACCGAGGAGGAGAATGCTATCCGCAAGATTATCGAGAGCTACAAGGTTGAAGGGGATCTCAAGCGCGAAGTCGCGGGAAATATAAAACGCCTCAAGGATATCGCCTCGTACCGAGGCAGCCGCCACAGTAAACGCTTGCCAACCCGCGGTCAGAGAACGAAGACGAATTCACGGACGGTGCGCGGCAACGTACGCAGAACCATGGGTTCGGGACGCCGCACGGTTGAGAAAACGTAAAATTTGCGTATACTAGCTCACGCTTAACGAACAACAGGTATGGGAAAAAAGCGCATAGTCAAAAAAGGAGGGGAGGCAGGAGCCGCAGGGGCGCGGGGTGCTTCCGCGCGCCCGTCACGCCGTCGCCTTGAGGCAGGCATCCTCAACGTCGAGGCGACCTACAACAACACCAAGGTAGCCCTTGCCGATCAGGCAGGCAATATCGTTGTCTGGTCCTCAAGCGGAAGTCTCGGATTCTCCGGGGCCAAGAAGGGGACTCCGTTTGCAGCGGCGAAAGTTGGTGAATTTATCGGAGAGAAAGCCTCGGACATGGGGGTCAAGGAAGTCTCTGTGGTTGTCGCAGGCGTAGGGGCAGGACGAGAATCTTCTATACGAGCCTTTTCGACCAAGGGAATCCATATCACGAGCATTAAAGATGCCACTCCGGTTCCCCACAACGGCCCCCGTGCTCCGAAGCCCCGTCGCGTATAATCGAAAGGTTATTTGTATATATGAAAGTCGGACCAAAATATAAAATCTGCAAACGCCTCGGCGCTTCGGTATTCGAGAAGTGCCAAACGCAACGCTTCCAAGTGGCTGAAGCACGCTCTCCCCGCAAGACCTCCCGCAGTGGTGCTCGCGGCGGATCAGATTTCGGCCCACAGCTCCTCGAGAAGCAAAAGGCGCGCTTCACCTACGGGCTTACGGAGCGACAATTCTCACGCTACGCCAAGGAGGTGATGGGAGAGCATGGGAGCAACTCAGCCCTAGCGCTTCTTGCGCGGCTCGAATCCCGCCTTGATAACGTAGTCTTTCGCGCGGGCTTTGTTACGACGCGCAGAGCGGCCCGCCAGATCGTAACGCACGGCCATATCACCCTCAATGGACGCCGCATGAACGTGCCCTCTCATCAAGTGAAGAAGGGAGACGTCATCGCCATACGCTCGGAGAGCCGCATAAGCCCTCTGTTTTCGGGCCGCAGCGAGAAAGCAGCAGAGCAGAAAACTCCGGCGTGGATGGCAATCGAGGAGGGTGGCTTCGCTGCAAAGATAGCCTCAGTACCGGCTCTCTCTGCCACCGAGGTCGCCTTCGATCCAGCCGTTATCATCCAGTTCTACAGCCGCTAATTTTATTATAGGTAACCTCATATAGTTTTATGATGGAGTATTCAATATTGCTTCCCAGCAAACCCCGCATCGTCTCAGAGGAGACAAATGAAGGAGTCTACGAGATCGACGGCCTCTACCCAGGCTATGGTCATACGCTTGGTAACTCGCTCCGGCGCATTATTCTCTCGTCTCTTCCGGGAGCGGCAATTACGAGCGCGAAGATCGAAGGCGTCTCGCACGAGTTCTCAACCATCGAGGGCGTACGCGAGGATGTCATCACGATCCTTCTTAACCTCAAAAAGCTGCGCTTTGAAGTCATTACCCAAGAGCCCCAGGTGGTAAAGCTCTCCATCAAAGGTCCCAAAAAAGTAACCGGCGAAGATCTTTCCCTTCCCGGACAGGTGCGTCTCCTCAATCCTGATTCCTATATCTGTGAGCTCACAGGCAAGAATGCAACATTTGAAGCAGAGCTCCACGTTGAACGAGGACTTGGCTATGTGCCCCGCGAAGCGATCAAGAAGGAACGTGTGGAGATAGGGGAGATAAGCATGGATGCCATCTTCTCGCCCGTGCGCCGCGTGAACTATGAAGTTGAGAACATGCGTGTTGGCGACCGAACCGATTTCAATCGCTTGCGCATTTTGATAGAAACCGATGGTTCGCTCTCGCCGAAGAAAGCGCTCGAGGGAGCTATCGAGATCCTCATCACTCAGCTCAAGGCAATCGTCGGATGGAGGGAGGAGGAGCTTCCTGCGACCCCTGCAAGCGCTCCGGGAATAGCGGAAGCCCCTAGTGCTTCTATCCCTGAGGATAGCGCTGAGGTCATGAAGACCCGCGTTGAAGATCTCCAGTTCTCAAGCCGCACCATAAGCGCTCTTCAAGAGGCAAACATCCGCACCGTTGGAGGCCTTGCCCGCAAAAAGGAAAAAGACCTTCTTGAGATCGAGGGACTCGGACCAAAATCGGTCCAGGAGATAAAACGAGCCCTCTCGAATTTCGGCATCATGCTCAAATAAACATTCATGCGTCACCATAACGCCAACAGAAAATTCCATCGTGAAGAAGGCGAACGCCTGGCGTTTTTGCGATCTTTGGCGCGCTCCCTTATACAAAAGGGGAAAATCACGACTACTGAGGCTCGGGCGAAAGAGCTCCGGCCGATTGTCGAGAAGCTCGTGACGCGCGGCAAGAATCCGACCCTCTCCAACCGTCGCGTACTCATTGCCCGTCTCGGGGGAGATACCGCTACTGCCAAGAAGATTGAGGCGGTCGCAAACAACTACAAAACACGCGCCGGAGGATACTTGCGCGTGGTGAAGCTCGGAGCGCGAAAGAGCGACGGAAGTCCCATGGCGGTCATTGAATTTGTATAACTATGATTACTATCGACGCACAAGATAAGACACTCGGACGGGTTGCTTCTGCAGCAGCAAAAGCGCTTCTCGGCAAACATGCCGCTTCATTCGTGAAGCACCTGGTGGCCACTGAGGAGGTAAAGATCGTAAACGCTTCGAAGGTGCGGCTTTCAGGCACGAAAGAGAAGACCAAGGAGTATATCCGCTATTCAGGGTATCCGGGAGGACAGAAGATGGAGCGCTATGATATGCTCGTCTCGCGCCGGGGACATAAGGAAGCGATACGACGCGCAGTCAAAGGAATGCTTCCGAAAAATCGCCTTCAAACAAAACGCCTTCAAAACCTCATCATAGAAGGATAACCATGGCTACCAAAGATATAAAATACATTGAAAGCGTCGGGCGTCGTAAGACGGCTATTGCGCGGGCCCGCATTACTCCGGGAGGCGCTACTGCGGTTTCCATCAACGGCAAGGAGCTCAATCGTTACTTCGCGACCGAGTCACTCCGCAGTGCAGCACTAGGTCCATTTCTCAAGGTTACGCTCCCCACACAGTTTAGCGTCTCCGTACATGTTCGCGGCGGAGGCCCCACGGGTCAGGCCGAGGCAGTACGCCACGCCATCGCCCGAGCACTGGTCTCCTATGAGGAAGGGCTGCGCGGCGATCTCAAAAAGCTTGGATTTCTCAAACGTGACCCGCGCGCTAAGGAGCGTCGAAAATTTGGTCTCAAGAAGGCGCGAAAGTCGCCGCAATGGTCAAAACGGTAGAGAAGAAAAAATCGCCCACGACGGGCGATTTTTCTTGACCACATTTTTTTCCTGCGTACAATGGTCGAACGTATGTCTGAACCTGATGATGAAATCATCGCCGAGGATGAGGCCGAGGCGGGCCCTGCGGCGCTCAAAAAAATGAGGGAGCGCCTCGCGCAA
>JAGWOD010000022.1 GCA_028871115.1 Patescibacteria group bacterium
GCACTTCACCACTCTGAGTATTGGACTCCGAGTCGCCACTACGCGCACATCGACGCTCCTGGCCACGCGGACTACATCAAGAACATGATCACCGGTGCGGCGCAGATGGACGGCGCAGTACTTGTCGTCGCTGCAACTGACGGTGTTATGCCCCAAACCCGCGAACATATTCTCCTTGCAAAGCAGGTCGGTGTTCCGAAAATAGTTGTGTTTCTCAACAAGGTAGACATGGTCGACGATAAGGATCTTATCGATCTCGTCGAACAGGAAGTCCGCGAACTCCTTACGAAACAGGGATATGACGGCGAGAAAACGCCGATCATCCGCGGCTCGGGCCTCAAAGCGCTTGAATCAAAGGACATCAAGAGCGAATGGTCTCAGAAAGTGCTTGAACTTGTGAAGACTCTCGATGAATATATTCCGCTTCCGCAACGAGAAGTCGACAAGCCATTTCTCATGCCAGTCGAGGATATCTTCTCGATTGAAGGACGCGGCACTGTCGTTACGGGTCGTATTGAGCGCGGCAAAGTGAAAGTGGGCGAGGAAATCGAAATTGTCGGTCTCCAGCCAACCGCTAAGACGACTATCACCGGTATCGAAATGTTCAATAAACAGCTTGATGAAGGCATTGCCGGCGATAATGCAGGTATCCTTCTGCGCGGTACCAAGAAAGAGGATGTCCACCGCGGCCAGGTGCTCGCCAAGTCAGGCTCTATTACTCCGCATACTGAGTTTGAAGCCGAGGTCTATGTCCTCACGAAAGAGGAAGGAGGTCGCCACACGCCATTCTTCACCGGATACAAACCACAATTCTATGTTGGTACGACCGATGTAACGGGTGAAGTCACTCTTCCTCAGGGCACGGAAATGGTCATGCCGGGTGACACGATCACCTTCAAAGTAAAGCTCGTGGCTCCGGTTGCGCTTGAGGTCCAGCGTCGGTTCGCTGTCCGCGAGGGCGGCAAGACGGTGGGTGCGGGCGTTGTCACCAAAGTAATTGCTTAATCTCAGTATCTCTCTAAAAAAAGTCCCCGTGCAGGGGACTTTTTGTTTTAAACAATTGCTTTTTTAAATGAGCCGAGGCATACTGTGGAGCGTTCATATTATTCTGTGAGTAAGCTAAGCGAGCATAGATAGCAGGCACTGCCTGGGAACTACGCTCATCAACTATGGCTACCGAGTCAAAAGAAAAAAAAGTTAAGACGCCGGCTAAACCTCGTGCCCCGCGTGCGAAGAAAGCCCCTGAAGCAGTCACTCCATCTCGTCTGCGCATCAAAGTGAAAGCCTACGAGCACAAGGTGCTCGATTCCTCAGTGCGACAGATACTCGATACTGCACTCCGCTATGATGCGAAGGTTGCAGGTCCCATCCCTCTGCCGACGGAGATAAAGAAATACACGGTTAACCGTTCAACCTTCATCTATAAAAATGCACGCGAACAGTTTGAGATGCGCATCCATAAGCGCCTCATCGATATTCTTGACCCTTCTTCTAAGGTGATTGAGGCTCTGACCAATCTCTCCTTGCCATCTGGGGTAACCATAGACGTTAAAATGATGTAAGAAAACCCGCCGCAAGGCGGTTTTTCTTATACCTGCCCTTGATCGACAGGTGTCTCTGAGCGTGTTACTACAAGCTACAGAAGATCACGGCCACGGTGGGAGGGGAAACCCATGAAGGATAAAAGCGTACTAGGCCAGATCCAAGAAGCATTAGCGCTCATGAAGCCCGCGGAATACATCGCCCCTCCTGACGAGCGTACAGACTCTGATGTTGTAATTGGCACTGCCAATGATTACATCAGGCGCCTTTATACGCTACTCATCCGGACTAATACGGCATCTGAATGTTGTCGGAAAGCCCTGGATGAATTGCAGGAGGAGCTGAGCAAGGAGGCTGTCGTCGAGGACTTTTTTGAATACGACGACTGGAGGAAGCTCTCCAGAAAATATTTCTCGGCGGAGCAGTACCGGCAGACAGTCGAGAGCCTCTTCTATAGCGAATCGTACCGAGCGGTTCCGGAGCTCAATGATTACGAGGACCCGCTCCTTACCTCCAGCTGGGCCTGGGTAGTATCCGATGAGGTTGAAATTGAGTGCACTCTTGAATCCAGTCAAGAAGAACCACTTGGGGGACGTGCAGCATACGATGGTTCAACTCTGCATTAAGAGTGAAGTCCGGCACCTCCTGCCGGACTTTTTTCTTGCGTCTTTTCTTTTCCTCAGGTATAGTCCTCTGGACTCTAGAAATAGGGTTGTTCCACCTCCCCTCGGGGAGCAATAGACAACAATGAAATTTATTCTTGGCACAAAAGGTGCAATGCTCACGGTTTTCACCGATGATGGTCGCGCGCATGCAGCGACTGTTGTTCATGCCTCTGCTGCTACGGTTACCCAGATAAAGACCAAGGAGAAAGATGGATATACCTCTGTGCAAATCGGTGCAATAGAGACCAAAGAGTCTCGGGTCAATAAAGCACAAGTGGGGCATGCACAGGGGAAAGCCCTCAAACATTTCCGCGAGTATCGTCTTGAGGAAGAAGCAAAACCCGATGTCGAAGCAGGCGCTTCGATCGATGTCTCTGTGTTTACTCCGGGTGATCTTGTAGCGGTCTCCGCAATTTCAAAAGGCAAAGGATTCCAAGGTGTCGTGAAGCGGCACGGATTCCATGGCGGAAGCCGGACCCACGGGCAAAAGCACTCCGAGCGTGAACCAGGTGCTATTGGTGGTGGTGGCGGACGTGCCGGCGGCCGGGTCGCTAAGGGTATACGCATGGCGGGTCGCATGGGTGGTGAGCGTGTGACCGTGAAGAATCTTGTCGTGCTCCAGGCAATTCCTGAGACTGGCGAACTTGTTCTTGCGGGAGCAGTTCCTGGCCGACGCGGGACACTCGTTGAAGTACGCGGCTAGTCAATATTTATGGAAGCAACACTCTACAACGCAAAAGCACAGAAGACGGGCACCGTCGCACTCCCAGAGAACATCTTCGGGCTTAAATGGAATCCCGATCTTGTGCACCAGGTGGTTGTCTCGATGCAGGCTAATGCTCGTCGCCCTTGGGCACACACAAAAACCCGCGGCGAAGTACGGGGAGGTGGTAGAAAACCCTGGCGCCAGAAAGGAACGGGCCGGGCTCGCCACGGTTCTATACGCTCGCCACTATGGGCACACGGCGGAGTGACACACGGTCCGCGCAAGGAGCGAGGGTTCGAAAAAAAGATAAACCGCAAAATGCGTGAGAAAGCGCTTCTCACTGCGCTTTCCCGAAAATACCAGGATGGGGAAATTATTTTCGTCGATTCTCTCCAAATGCAGGAACCTAAAGCAAAACTTGCCAAAGAATTTCTCTCGGCATTTGATAAGGCGGGCTTCGATGTCTCGAAGAAAAATAATGCAGCGCTCATTGCGCTTCCTGGGGCTCACCCCTCCACTACCAAAAGTTTCTCGAACTTCCGTAATGTGGAGACAATCTCAGTCGGCAATCTCAATCCACTCGCGGTTCTCTCAAGCAAATATCTCATCATCGCGGATCCGAAGCGGGCGCTTGAGACGCTTGGCTCCAAGCGGGTCTTGAAACAATAATTGCTATGGCTATTTTTGGACGAAAACCGAAGACTGAGAACGTGAAAGAGACACAGAAGCCTGTGGTTGCTCAAACTCCTGTCTCCATCTCTGTGAAAACATCGCCTAAGCACTCCGGCACTATCCTTCTTTCGCCTCGTATCACTGAGAAAGGGACTCTTTTAGGGGAGCATAGCGCCTATGTTTTCGATGTAGCCAAAGGAGCAGGTAAGCGTGAAGTGGCACAGGCAGTCGAAGCAGTTTTTAAAGTGCGCCCCCGCATGGTGCGTATGGTGCGCGTGCCTGGAAAGGCGAGTGTGTCGCGCTCTACCGGACGAGTGGGCCGAAGTGCGTCCGGCAAAAAAGCCTATGTGTACCTCAAACAGGGAGATAAGATAGATATCGTATAAATGTATTATGAAAAGCTACCGTCCATACACTAAATCGCGCCGTAATTTTTCCGGCATCGAGTTCCGCAAGCACCTCACTGCCTCGGAACCTCACAAGGCACTTACGAAAGGCTTCAAGCGCTCAGTCGGACGCAATAATGCGGGGCGAATCACTGTGCGTCATAAGGGGTCGGGTCATAAACGACTCTTGCGTGATATCGATTTTACCTACGAGAGGCTTCTTCCCGCAAAGATTGAGACTATAGAGTACGATCCCAATCGCACGGGCTTCATCGGTCTTCTCCTCTATCCAGACGGTGCTCGCCGCTACGCGCTGCTTCCTCAGGGCTTGAAGGTACATGATGTAATCGAGACGGGAGAGAAAGCCCAAGTTAAGCCCGGCAACCGACTGCCTCTCAAAAGTATTCCCATCGGTGCATTCGTGTATAACGTTGAACTTAAACCGAAGGGCGGAGCTAAACTCGGCCGCGCCGCTGGAACACACATCGAAGTTATGGCGCAGGATGGAGGCTATGTTGATATAAAGATGCCTTCAAGTGAGGTGCGAAAAGTTCTTGCGGATTGTTACGCAACCGTAGGTGAAGTTTCAAATCCTGAGAACAAGCTCGTCCAGATAGGAAAAGCGGGCCG
>JAGWOD010000006.1 GCA_028871115.1 Patescibacteria group bacterium
GTCGAGCGCAAGATAGAGCTCAAGAAATACTGCAATTGGTGCCGCGCGCAGACCCTCCACAAAGAGACGCGAAAATAAAAACGCCCTGTACGGGCCGTTTTCTAGCGGCGCACTCCGTGGTACGCTTTTGCCCAAGGGGCCTATAAGCTTAATGGTAAACTGCCGGTCTCCAAAACCGGACTTGCAGGTTCGAATCCTGCTGGGCCCGCCCGAAGACTTTTGTATCGGACAGACCCGAGTACCTACGAGTGTGCCTTGGACAAATTTCTGGTGCTGGAAGTAGAAGTTCGTATACAATCGGACCGATGACTCACGACCCTATCGGCAAATGCATCTACTGCGACTCGATATCCGACCTTACGGACGAGCACATCTTTGCGTACGGATTGGGCGGAGACGACGTGCTCCCGAAAGCGAGCTGCAAGTCTTGTGCGAAAGTCACGGGCTCCATTGAACAACATGTCCTTCGGGGGCTTTGGTGGCTTGCGAGAGCGGTCCTGGATTTCCCGAGCCGTCATCCGAAGGATATGCCGACCGAATTCAAAATACGGGGCGAAACGAAAGACGGGATTCGTACGGAAATTATTTTGACGGAAGACGAACGGTTTGGCATAGCGAGTTTCCCCGACTACGCCCCACCTGGAACGCTCATATCCCGCCCATATTCGCCAGGCATTCTGATGACCGGCAATCGAATGATCGCCTTCGGAAAATCGTTCGAAGAAATCGGCAAGAAATACAACCTCGCGAGCATTACGGGCTCAGTTACCTACAAGGGAACGACCTTTGCGCGAATGCTCGCAAAAATTGCCCTCGGGGTCGCCGTTGCGAGATTCGGACTCGATAACTTCGAAGAGATATATATCCGGGACTGCATACTAAATAAAAAAGATGATGTCGGAATGTGGGTTGGGTGCGACAACTGGACAGCTCCACCTGAGCTTCTCGAACGGGAAACAAAAACGAGGCACGCATCGATTATTGGAGTCGATGATGGGGTCGTAAAGGTTCGTATCCGGCTCTTCTCGTTTTCTCCTTACTCTCCAGCCTACTTGGTGGTAGTCGGCCGTCTGCGACCCGGAACGAGCATGGAAAGAAAAGGTAAGGCCGCAGATGCATTCAGCGGCATGAATAAGTAGCCCGACCCGAGTACCTCGGCAAGTCGGCGATAGACGCGCTGGAATACCCTTACACTGCTTGGACTCAAACACTTGAATCCCGAGTAGCCCGCACTGGTATACTCAAAGTGTATGAGATACGTCATCGCGATTCTTATAGGTATCGCGCTGCTCCTTGCCCTTGTTTATGTGTTAGTACCTCGTATGGCTCCGCTTACTATGACTACGACTGAGATCACGATTGCGAGTACTACAATTCAGGTCGATATCGCATCGACCACGGCTGAGCGTGTGCAAGGTCTATCGGGCTATCAATCGCTCGCTGCAGGACAGGGGATGCTTTTCATATTTCAACAGAGTGGCTCGTGGGGATTCTGGATGAAGGATATGAATTTTCCTCTCGATATTATTTGGCTTGGAGATAAAGGAGAAGTTATTACGGTCGATTCAGGGCTGGCCCCAGCTACATACCCAGAAGTCTTCTATCCTTCGGCTCCGTCTCGTTTCGTTCTTGAAGTGCCGGCAGGATTCGCTGCATCACATGGCATTGTCCCAGGAACCTCCATGGTGCTTACATCACAGATCAACACTGCTGCAGATCTATAACTCGCCCGAGGGGCAAAGCTGTGGTATAATTTTAAGTAGCGCGCCAGACAGCAGCTCCCGCAATCCGGGGGAGGAAAGTCCGAACACTTTCCGTCGCACGCGCGGCGGACAGGTAGCAGGTAACGCCTGCCATTCGCTTTCTGCGAGCGAAAGAGGTGCGAACAGAGACGCTTGAGGCGAAAGCCAAAGGCTCCCGCTCAGGCGGGATGAGTTCCGCAGTAATGCGGAGGTGAAACGGCTAAATCCTTATCC
Source organism: Patescibacteria group bacterium (assembly GCA_028871115.1). Classification (GTDB taxonomy): domain Bacteria; phylum Patescibacteriota; class Minisyncoccia; order Phycocordibacterales; family SBAW01; genus JAKALC01. The sequence goes on from JAGWOD010000006.1 coordinate 1,977, forward strand.
AAGTGCAAGGCCGTGTCGCTGGGGAATCGAAAGATAACCTGGCGAAGTGCCGCTTGAGTTTGGTGGCGACGCCAGACCCAGACAGATTGCTGTCCACGACAGAATTCGGCTTATCGACGCGCGCGCAGAGTATGGAAGCGCCCCGCATATCGCGGGGCGCTTTCTCGTTCTCCACACTTTTATAAATGCCAGTCTGCACAAACGGGGCTATACTCAAGGGAAATAGGGCCATTAATAATATTTCACGCATAATCCTCTTACCACCATGCCTCCTTCAAGTTCTACCTTTCCGCAGCAGGCCACTCCTTCCTCCTCCATCTCCAAGCGCGCTCTTCGAGCAGCCCGCTTTTCCCATGCCGCTTTCTTTCTCTTCGTGGCCGGCATGGTGCTTTCCCTTCTTGCGATAGGGCCCACAGCCTCAATTCCAACTCCTCTCGTGAAGTTTGCTCTCGGAGCGCTTCTTCTCGCACTCTCCATAATCTGTCTTTTTGTTGCTCGCGCAATGGGACAACAGTCCCCAGCAGGTCTCGGCAGAGGAGGAGTATTCATCGTGTTTCTTTTGCCCATCGTCTATCTCATCTCATTTCTCGCAGCGGTTGACCGAAGTGTTGGACTTTTGGGAACGGGAAACGAGGTAGATAGCCTGCTTTTCGTAATGTTTGTTGCGCTGTCCCTTTTTCTCTCGTTTCTTTTTGCGCGCAGCATACGGCGCGCCCGCACCATTCTTATGGCGCTCCTTACCTCAGCACTCATCGCTGGTGCATTCCAGTACCTCGTTATTTTCGGTGGCATGGGGTTCCTCTCCTCCGTATTTACTGACGATACGATCAATCTCATCGGAAAATGGAACGATCTCGGGCTTCTGAGCGCCTTGGCAGCGCTTATCATCATGGTGCGCAGCGAATTTTCCCCGCTAGCATTTCGAGGCAAAATCCTCAGCGGCATTGCGCTCGTCCTCATCCTCTTTTTGCTTCTTGTCATCAATTTCTCGACTGCGTGGTGGATGCTCCTCGGAGGTGCAGTTCTTATTGCAGGAGCGAAATATTTTCTCTCGAGAAAGATAGGGGGAACTCAAACGCACCGAGGATTCTCTGCCTGGTGGGCAGGGATCATCGTGCTTATTTCAATCGCTTTTCTCATTTTTGGAGGAATGCTCAATGCCCATTTGCCGGGGCCTTTCTCCGTGCCTTCTCTTGAAGTGCGCCCTGCGCTCTCTTCTACCTACGATATAGCGGGGCAGGCGCATGGAGGCTCGGCGGTGCGCACCCTTATCGGTAACGGACCCAACACCTTCGGCGAGGCGTGGCTGCAATATAAACCTGCAGGCGTCAACGAGACTCAATTCTGGAGTGTCGATTTCATCACGGGCTTTAGCGTTCTTATGACCGCCCTCGTTTCTGTGGGACTGATTGGGGCACTCATGTGGCTCATACCCCTTCTTCTCTCCATCCTCGGTCTTCTTCGGCTCTGGAAGCTAATGCCGGAGCTTTCTTCTGCGCAGCGGACGCTTATCTTCTCGCTCGGAATTGCCTCTCTCTTCATGTCGGTTGCTCTCCTCGTATATGCGCTGAGCCAAGACATGGTGCTTCTCGCCTTTATCGTGACGGGAGCGTTTCTCGGTTCGCTTGGGAGTCTCCGCTCTGACGGATCGGTCGCTCCTCTTCTGGGGCGCATGCGTATTGTCGTGCTGTTGGGGATGCTTCTTCTCGCTGTTCTGTTTTCTTTTACGGCGTTTGCATCGGTGCGCAGGCTCCTCGCTTCTTCCTATGAAAACCTCTCGGCGCTCGCGCTCAGCAACAATAACGTCGTAGATGCAGCCTCCTACGGCGCCCAATCCCAATCTATAGAGCTTATGGGAAGCAATCTACGCCTTGGTGTGGAGATTGATCTTGCGGCGATGCGCCAATTAGCCTCCGCCTCGACAAGCCCCGCACAGGCCGCTACCGCCCGCACCCAGTTCCAAGCACTTCTTACTCAGGCAATCAGCCAAGGTCAGGCAGCCGCTCTCATGAATCCTCTGGATTACCAGCCGTATCTCGAGCTTTCCAATGTGTATGCTTTTCTCACACCGCTTAACGTCCAGGGAGCCTACCAGAGTGAGGTCACTGCTTATGAGGAGGCCATGAAACTTGATCCAACTAACCCCGCTATTCCGCTTCTTCTCGCACGAGCAGAGGCGAGCGAGAATCTCAGTAGCAACTCTAGCCAGGTGCAGGATCTCATCAAGCAGTCCCTCACGCTCAAGCCCGACTATACCGATGCCTTTTTGCTCGCGGAACAAGTGGCGGTCGCACAAAATGATGTACAAACCGCGATTGCTGCTGCAAAATCGGCCATTCTCTCTGACCAAGGCGATACGGCAGAAAACCTCGGCCCTCTCTGGTTCCAGCTCGGCCTCTTCTATTATGTCGAAAACGATATGACCGATGCGGTAACAGCGTTCCAGAATTCTTTGTCCCTCATTCCTAATTATGCGAATGCGCAATACTTCCTCGGCCTCGCATATTACAGCGTAAAGCAGACTCAAAACGCCATTGCCGAGTTCGAGCAACTCTCCCAAACCAATTCCGGTAACACCGAAGTGGCGCTTATCCTCGCTAATCTTGAGGCGGGTAAGAATCCGTTCGCGGGGGAGACGCAAAAACCGGTCAACCCAGCCCAGCGCGCCCAAGCGCCAATAGGGCAGTAAGATAGCCTCATGGTAGGAAAATTTCTCTCTGCGGTCGGGCTGGAGACCAAAGGGCTCCATACGGCGGCCTATCTAGTCGCGGTTCTAGCCCTTTTTTCTCAGCTTCTCGGGATGCTCCGGGATCGTTTGCTTGCCGCGAGCTTCGGCGCTGGCCATATTCTCGATATCTATTATGCCGCGTTTCGTATCCCCGATTTCCTTTTTGCTACGATTGCATCCCTCCTTTCGATCTATGCGGTCATGCCGATCCTCTCGGAGCTTGAGGAGGAGCGGGAAGGGCTCATGCTCTCCTTCATGCGGCAGATACTCTTTCTCTTTTTTGTTTCCATGGCAGCAATCTCGGGGATCATATTCTTTTTCGTTCCTGAAATCGTGCGCCTCACTGCTCCTGGACTCGTGAGCAATCCTGCATCTGCGGCCCAAATCGTTCTCCTGGTGCGAATTTTGCTCCTTCAACCCATTCTCCTTGGGCTCTCTAACGTTCTCTCCAATCTCACGCAGCTGCGGCACCGGTTCCTTCTGTATTCCATAAGTCCGCTCCTCTACAACCTCGGGATCATCTTCGGCGTAGTGGCACTTTACCCCTTCCTTGGTGTAGCAGGTCTCGGGCTTGGCGTCGTACTTGGAGCCCTTCTCCACATGCTTATCCAAGTGCCTTTCTTCTTTGCCGAAGGCACCCCCGAGCCTATGCCGCTGCGGAGGGCTGTGCGGCACTTTATGCAAGTAATAGCCCTCTCCCTTCCGCGCACCTTCGCGCTCGCTTCAACGCAGGTGTCGCTTCTTGCACTCACGGCAATTGCCTCGCTTCTTGCTTCCGGGTCTATTGCCATTTTCTCCTTCGCGTATAACCTCCAGGCCGTGCCGTTTACCATCATCGGGGTATCCTACTCAGTCGCCGCTTTTCCTACGCTCGCGCGTCTGTATGCCAAAAGCGATCATGTCGCCTTTTCGCGCTACATCGAATCAGCCACACGCCATATCCTTTTCTGGTCTATACCCGCAACCGTCTTCATCATCGTTCTGCGAGCGCAGCTTGTGAGGGTGATTTTGGGGGCAGGAATATTCGACTGGACCGCTACGCGTCTCACTGCGGCCGCTCTCGCGCTTTTTGTTCTCTCCCTCGTCGCGCAGAACGTCATCTACCTTATGAACCGGGCATACTACGCTATGGGGAATACCCTCAAGCCTGTCTATTGGGGAGTCATCGACATCGTGGTATCAATCGCCTCCTCACTTTTGCTTGTTGTCCTTTTCAACGAAAGCTCCTTCTTCAGGCTCTTTGTCGAGTCGCTCCTGCGCGTTCAAGATTTACCCGGTACGACTATCCTCATGCTTGCCTTTGGGTATGCACTCGGATCGATATGCGAATGTGCCGTGGGTCTTCTCTTTTTTTTCCGCGATTTCTCGATGCCCCTTGGCAGCCTGCGGCGTCTTACTTTTGAAAGTTTTGCCGCCTCAGTCATTGGCGCATCCGTCTCCTATGGGGTGCTGTCGCTTCTTGGCGGCACGGTCAACCTCACAAAAACCCTCGGAGTGTTCATCGACGGGCTTATCGCGGGCATAGCGGGACTCATTGTTACCACGGGGCTTCTCTATCTCTTCAAGAATCAGGAGTTGCGCGAAGTCTTCGAATCATTCCATCGTCGCTTGCGCAGCAGACCTCCGGCGCTTGAGCCAAGTGATATAGCGTCGTAAGATGCTCCTCATCCATGGAGCAAACACGCAATTTCTCGATCATCGCCCATATTGATCACGGCAAATCAACGCTTGCCGATCGTTTCCTTGAACTTACCGGGACTATTGAAAAGCGGAAAATGCGCGAGCAGGTGCTCGATTCTATGGAACTTGAGCGGGAGCGTGGTATTACCATCAAGATGCAGCCGGTCGCCATGCACTGGCGGCGGCAGGAGAAGGAGTACCGTCTCAATCTTATTGATACTCCGGGACACATTGATTTCTCCTACGAAGTTTCTCGCGCTCTCTCCGCTGTTGAGGGGGCGATTCTTCTTGTTGATGCCACACAGGGCGTACAAGCTCAGACTCTCACGACGCTCAGCGCTGCACAGGAGCTGGGACTCACCATCATTCCGGCAGTCTCGAAAATCGATTCGCCGCTTGCCCGGGTACGCGAAGTTAAAGAAGAGTTAGGAAAGCTCCTCGATATCGACCCGCAGGACGTCTATGGCTGTTCGGGAAGGACAGGGGAGGGTGTTGAGAAGCTTCTTGAGGCGGTTATTGAAAAGATTCCGCCGCCCCGGGCAGCGCAAAGTGCTACAACACAAGGTCTCATCTTTGATTTCCAGTACTCCGACCATCAGGGCGTCATTGTCTACCTGCGTCTTTTCGGTGGATCTATTCGAAAGGGCAGCAAGCTCCAATTTGCGGCAAGCGAGCGGACCTTCACGGCCCTTGAAGTGGGTGTTTTTTCACCTGCCCCGAAACCTATTGAGGCCCTCGACGCAGGCTCTATCGGCTACATCGTAACGGGGATTAAGGAATCGGGGTTTGCGCGCGTCGGGGACACCGTCCGATCCTTCCCGCCAAAGGCCCCAGCCCTTCCAGGCTACGCGGAACCCAAGCCCGTGGTGTGGGCTTCTCTCTATCCGGAGAGCCAGGATGATTTTCCAAAGCTCCGGAGCGCTCTTGGCCGCTTGCGGCTCTCCGACGCCGCTTTTTCCTTTGAGGAGGAATCCTCCGGAATGCTCGGGCGCGGATTCCGATGCGGATTCCTTGGCATGCTCCACCTTGAAATCATCGCGGAGCGCCTCCGAAGAGAATTTTCATTAGCGCTTGTTATTACGACTCCGACCATAACCTATGAGGTAGAAACTAAAGACGGGAAACATCACTCCATATTCTCGCCTTCTCTTTTCCCCGAGTATGGCGACATCGTGAAGGTCTGGGAACCCTACGTGGAAGCCCGTATCGTAGTGCCAAGTGAGCGCCTCGGGTCGGTGACGCAGGTACTCTTCGAGCACGAAGGGGTTGTCGAAGTGACTGAAATATTTTCGGAAGGCCGTATGATCGTGCATGCCGCTATGCCTCTACGGGAGCTTATGCGCAATTTTTTCGATAAGATAAAAACTGTCTCATCGGGCTATGCGAGCGTCTCCTACGAGATGCGTGATCTCAAAGAGGCGGATGTTGCACGCCTGGACGTACTGGTTGCAGAGGAGCTTATCCCCGCCTTTTCCCGGATTGTAGCTAAACACCGCGCCTATGAAGAAGCACAAAGTGCCGTCGAAAAGCTCTATACCATACTGCCGCGCCAGCAATTCGCGACTAAAATCCAGGGAGCGGCACTCGGCCGTATTCTCTCCTCGCGAACTCTGCCTGCTTTGCGCAAGGATGTCACCGGGTACCTTTATGGCGGCGATTACACCCGCAAAATGAAGTTATGGGAGAAGCAGAAGCGGGGTAAAAAGAAACTCAAAGAGCGGGGACGAGTGAATATCCCCGAAGAGGTGTTTATGAAAATGGTCAAAGGAGAATAGATCGCTTCCTATTGTCCGTACCAAATAGGGAAGTAGAGCGTGATGAGACCCACAATAACGACGACGGCAAGCAATATGCCGACGATGCGCAATCCCCGCTCTCGATTTTTCCCGAATAAATTAAACATACTGCTATACTAGCAAATATGCCCCAACGCCAAAAGCGTTATACCAGGGCTCAGCTTCTCTTGCGCGCGGCGGGCCTTCTGCTCGGTGTTATGCTTCTGGGGTTTCTTGCGGCGGGGGCTGCCCTTGCTGCATGGCATATGTACGGCAAGCTACAGGAAGCAACTGCAGCCTCCGACGGCGCAACAAGTCAACTTGCCCTTCTTACTGCCCAAGATACCCAAGTCAAATCCGATATTTCAGATCTCTCGACAAGTCGAGGCGTAGAAGCGGCCCTGCGAGAGCGCTACGGCGTCATAAAGCCGGGGGAGGGCGTAATTCAAGTTGTCGAAGCGCCACCCACCGCTACATCATCCGATACTTCTGCCTCTCAAAATATATTTCAGAGACTTTGGCATGTGCTCACTGATCTGTAAGAATTTTTTGCAACAGAAGTTATCCAGTGGCAATCTCTTGGGGGGTGTAATGTAGATGATATTCTGACGAAGTAAACAGTCCTTTGACTCGAGGAGGGTTTGAATGAAATCCAGTTGGACGCCTGAACTCATGCAGAACCTCGCCCGGCTCTGGGACGAGGGGCATTCGACCGCCGAGATCGGACGTCGGCTCGGCTTCTCGAAAAACGCTGTTGTCGGTAAGGCCCATCGCTTGGGTCTCACGCCGCGCCCGTCTCCGCTGAAACCCCGGCGGGTTCCCCGTCAGCTGCCCGACGCTGCCTAGCGACTTTCGCCTACAGTCCCCGCCCTCTCCAGGGCGGGGACTCTTTATGAGAATGTTACCTGCTCGTGAAATAAATGTTTTTTGGTGCGGGATGCGAGAATCGAACTCGCGCTTGCTGCTTGGGAAGCAGCCGTCCTGCCACTAAACTAATCCCGCGTTGAAACAGAGGCGTTCATAATGGTATACTGGAAGCAATAGTAGTAGCAACTGAAACCCATATGAAAAACGTAACTATCTATTCAACCCCAACGTGTCACTTCTGCCAGATGGCAAAAGCTTTCTTTACTGAAAAAGGTGTTGAGTATACGAATTATGATGTTTCGATCGATGCAGCGAAGCGTCAGGAGATGATTCAGATGACCGGACAGCTCGGTGTTCCTGTCATTGTTATCGGGGGCGAGGTGGTCATAGGCTTCAACCGAGAGAAAGTCGCCCAGAAGCTAGGCATCCAGGCGTAGTGTGAGAAATTTCTGTCTTTAAAAACTACGCTGTAGAGCGTAGTTTTTTGATTGTGCTCGTGATAAATTTCCCTGTAAGCCCCTGTAGTTCAATGGATAGAACTGCCCCGTCCTAAGGGGTCAATGTGGGTTCGATTCCTGCCGGGGGCACCATTAAGCTGAATTCAAGCCCGTACTTTCGCACGCTGCTCTGTCGGCCGCATCTACTTGAGGGCAGATTTCATCGGGCACGGTGTTATCATACCCGTTAAGTCGCGCCCTCTGGACAAAGTCTATAAGGCAAGTATTTTTCCAATAGGCACTGTCGGCAGAGCCGCATGCGGAAAAAATATTTTTGACATTCATCTGCGGCCCCGAGACGGATCCGTCAGCAAACCCCACAAAGCAAGAGCTTTTTTGCAATTGATCAGTGAGAGCATTGCATAGTCCGACGATCTTTGCAGAGGACATCGTGCTTGCGAGAACGACCGTCTGCATCCGCCAGCATCCGGCACGATATTGCGATGCCACGAGATCGCTGTCGCAAGGAAAGCTCATATCGCCCACTTTGAGCGCCCATGCCTGATGCGCGATCGGGACAGGAGTGGAACTCCCCATATTCATACCACTCATGGACATATTGCCCATGAGAGCGTCCTGTGCCATGCTCTCCATCATTCCGGGCTCCGCATTTTCCATAAACACACCAAACGAGCAGGCGGTGATTATTCCTTCAGTCGAAGTGCCTGCCGCGTAGGCGTGCGCAAACATGCTGCACATATCGAGCGCCTTGGGCACATCGTAGTTGTTGAGTACCAAGGCTTGATGTCCGGCGCCGTGTATGCAGCCGCCCAAGGCATAGAGGTCTAGTTTGTTGCACGCGTCCAAGGCGGCGTTTACGAGGTTTAGCGAATGGGCTTGTAGCATGAAACCGTTGTAACACCCGTGATCAAAATACGTTCTACAATACCCCACACCTGTCGGCCCATAGGTGTCAAAAATGTACGCACCTACTTCGTGCATATACATATGTCCGTCGACCAAAGGATGGTCGCTTTGGGATGCTTGCCACACGGTATCCTCAGCTTGCACAGGACCAACCGCTTTCAAATAGTCGATACTGGTCGAAAAAGTAGGCGTGGTGGGAGAGATATATATCGGCACATATGTGGCGATCAATCCGATAGCCGCGATGCTGGCAATAAGTATCAGTGTTTGAAAACGCATCGAAAGGTGACCGTGGCACACACAAGATACCATTCTACGACCGATTGACCCGACCGGGCAAACCAGCTCTGTTTTCGATTCCTGCCGGGGGCATCGATGCATCTGATAGAATAGCTTTTATGGATTCCGAGCTCGAGGAGCTCAAAGAGCTTGTAAGACAGAATATGAAACTTACAGCGGATACCAACCGCTTGGTTCACGCGATGCGTCGCAACGCACGCTTGGCGATGGTTGTCCGGACGCTCTATTGGCTCGCTATCATCCTTATTCTTGGTGCGTCATACTACTTCTACGTTGCTCCTTATATTCAAAAATTCCAGCAGCTTGTCGGCGAATTTCAGACAACCAGTAGCACTACGCAAACACAAGGACAGAATTTTTTTCAAAGTTTTGAGCAGGCGATTAAGAACCATTTCCCCTAGTAGAGAATATAGATGGCGAAGGGGCAATAAATCGTGTAGTATTTTTTGGTCGCTTGGGTAGCTCAGTTGGTAGAGCATCTCCCTGAAGAGGAGGGGGTCGCCGGTTCGAGCCCGGCCCCAAGCACCTAGTATGTAATTAAAAAATTCCCCGGCGGGGAATTTTGTTTAGTTTGAGCGGACTTTTAGTTTGGCTTGTCGCCCTTTATCGAGCTTAGGCAAGCGGATGATAAGAAGACCGTGCTTCTCAATGGCTTCCGCTTCTTCAATCTCCACTTCCTGTGGAAGGACGATAGTGCGGGAGAATGAGCCCCAGTAGAGCTCCTGAAAGAAAAAATCGCCGCTAACCCCTTCGGTTGCACGCTCGCGCTTTCCGCGAATAGTTACCATGTCGCGGGTAATCGAAATATCGAGATCCTCGGGCCGTACCCCCGCGATCATTGCCTTGATGATGATGTGGGTTGGCGTCTGGTGTACGTCGACCGCAAGCTCGCCTTCCGGTTCCGCTTGGACGGGGAGCGGTGCAGTGGGAGTGGGGGTAGTGCGCACAGAAGTAGCTCCGCGAGAAAAGGCGGTGCCACTCTCCAGATCGTCGAAGGAGTAGTCATCCGGGCCTTCGGCAGAGCCGGTCAGCCACTCAAATAAGGATTTTTTTTCGCGTGCCATGTAGAGAAATACGATTTATATGCTCAACAATAGTCCCGAACAGGATCCTTGATGCGCTCGACGAGGAACAAGACGACGATGATGGCACCCCACAAGGAGACGAATACCGAGAATGCCCAAGCGCCTGCTTGGAGTATAAGAAAGTTAAAAACAGCATGCAAGAGAGTGGCGAGGATAAGTCCTATAGCAAGAAAATCGAAACGAGTGACGTGGTTCTTATAGTAGGCAAATGCGATGAAGAGTCCTATGGTTGCAGAGGAGAGTATATGCAGGAGTGAGGCCCCTATGAAGCGCTCGCTTCCGAGCAGTAGCCCGCTTGAGAGAGTCCCGTGTTGAAGAGGTCCGGTGAAAAGAAACAGAGCGTTCTCTGCAGCCGAGAAACCGAGAGCCGCAGTTACAAGGTAGATTACTGCGTCAACAGGCTCATCATAGGATTTGCTTGAGAGACCGAACACAACCGCTGCAAGAAGCTTCAGGGATTCCTCCAGGAATGCCCACAAGAGAAGAAGTGTCACTCCGGAAACATAGGACATCGCCCAGTATTCAAGGGGTAAGACAAGGCCAACTGCCGCAGCGCCGGCGATAAACGTAAGAAGAATCCGCAGCTTAGGCTCGGGCTGACACCTATCCTCAAGAAGCCAAAACGCGAGCCATACAAGAGAGGGGACGAGTCCTCCAAAAGCCGCGACGCCTATAGTTTCAATGCCGCTCATGCCTGCTTCTATTGTAACAGGCACTTTTTCATATCAGATGGGCCAGGGTTCAACCATGAGCAATTTCTCGGTTTTGATACCCTCTGGCATGGATTCCCAAATCTCTTCGCTTACAAAGGGCATAAAGGGATGGAGAAGCTTCAATGAATCACTGAAAATCCGGAACAGCATAGCCTGTCTTGATGTTCGTAGAGTGGGGTCTTCTCCCTTTAACACAGGCTTACTTTCCTCAAGGATATCGCTCGCAAAAACGCTCCAAAGGTATTGATACAACTTTTCAGAAGCGAGATGCAAGCGGAATGCGTCGATATCGAGGGTAATATCCTCTGCCAGTGCCTTAAATTGGGAAAGATACTCTGCATCTTTTTCTGACAAAGGCGCCTCGAGCTTAAGCCCGTCCGCTTGTTCAAGTAGGAAGCGGGCAATATTCCAGAGCTTATTTGAGAAGAGTTTGTAGGAGCGAATCTTATCGTTTGAGATTCTAAAATCTGTCCCCGGCGTATTGCCGACTACGAGCGCCATGCGGGCAGCATCCGCTCCGAATTCTTCTGCGACATGTATTGGGTCAAGGATGTTGCCGATTGATTTGGACATTTTTTGGCCTTTTCCGTCGCGCACCATACCGTGCAGATACACAGCCCGGAAGGGAATTTCACCAAGCGTGTACTCGCTCATGAGGATCATGCGGGCGACCCAGAAAAAAAGAATGTCATAGCCGGTTTCAAGTACGTCGGTCGGATGGTAGAGCTCAAGATCTTTGGTTTTCTCTGGCCAGCCGAGTGTCGAGAATGTCCAGAGTCCTGAGGAAAACCAAGTATCGAGAGTGTCAGAGTCCTGCTCCCATCCTCCTCCCTTGGGGGCCTCTGCTGCGCAGTAGATCTCCTCGCCGCGGTACCAGACGGGGATTCTATGCCCGTACCATATTTGGCGGCTGATACACCAGTCACGCAAATTATCTATCCAGTGGTAATAGACCTTTTTGAAATGGTCGGGAAGAATCTCTATTGTGCCCTCCTCGACTGGCGCGCGCATGAGTTCCTTGAGCGTCTTGCCACCACGCGCTTTGATCGGCCGGTCAACCCCTATCCACCACTGAAGTTTTGGCAGGGGCTCTATGACGCTGCCCGTGCGCTCGGCAGTTGCGACACTCTGCTTGATTTCTTCCTCTCCCAGGAGCAGCTCTTCTTTTTTCAGCCATTCATAGATCATCTCGCGCGCCTCAAGTACTTTCTTTCCTCTAAGCAGACCCTCAGGGATCATTCGTGCGCGCTCGTCGATGACTTGAATACTCGGAAGGTCATGCCGTAAGGCGATTTCGGCGTCCGTCTGACTGTGGGCCGGAGTAACCCCAACGGCTCCTGTCCCGAAGGAAGGATCGACTGCGCTGTCGCCCACCACTCGCACGTGAAGTGGCACCTCGCAGAAGACCAGGTCGTATTCCTTGCCTATATATTTTTTATACCGAGCATCATCCGGATGCACAGCGACGGCAGTGTCGCCGACTTTTGTCTCGAGCCTGGTTGTTGCCACAGGGATAGGGAACTCTTTGCTGTATTTGAAGGTCACGAACTTCGCCGCTCGTTCTTCGTAGACGATCTCATCATCGGAGATAGTGGTGCCTCCTTTAGGATCCCAATTGACGATGCGATTGCCTCGATAAATAAGACCATCGTCATACATCATTTTGAACACTGTATAGACAGCATGGTGTCGCCTCTCGTCGAGCGTATACGCCTCGCGGCTCCAGTCGCAGGAGGCTCCCATAGCCCGCACTTGATTCACTATGGAATCGTGGCTCTGCGCAGCGAAAGCCTCCACACGACGCAAAAATTCCTCGCGGCCAAGGTCGAAGCGGCTTTTTTTCTCTTCTTTTGAAAGGTTTTTTTCAACCCGTGCTTGTGTCGCAATAGCTGCATGATCGGTACCGGGAAGCCAGAGCGCCTTAAATCCCCGCATGCGCTTGAAGCGTATCAGCACGTCTTCAATGGTGAGCATGAGTGCGTGGCCCATATGAAGCACCCCTGTGACATTTGGCGGAGGCATGATGATGGTGAAGGGCTTTGGGCGTTTGCCTGGTAGAGCATCCGGATTAAAGAAGCCGCTCTCTTCCCATTTCTTGTATATACGCCCTTCAGTCGAGGCCGGATTGTAGGCTTTGAGGAATTTCTCCGGAACCATGCGAAGTACTATAACGTATTTATTTTTTGCGTGGTATCGTGATCTTAGCGAGAACCTGAAAGCCTTAAGAGGTGTGGGGTGATAACGACACAGTCTCTTCCGGTGGGCGAATATTTCTATGTGAACCGGAATGGCCCTCGGACCGTCTTCGTACTGTGTGATTTTTCAAAGGGTGTCATGGTGTGGACCGAATATGCGGAGATCGACCTTGTCGAATGTCCGCTAGGCCCTCGAAGGGGCGCACGTCCCACCTGTCACCCTTCAAGCAGGATCGTGAGAAAGGAAGAAGTTCCGGTCCCGCGAGGACCTCAGTCAAGAATTTCTGAGGGAATTAAGGAAAAACTCCGATCATACTTGAATCGGTGAAGATAACGTATGGCGTATTCACCACAAAACACGGCCTCTTGAGCCGTGTTTTTCATGCGATAGAGAGGGCTCCGTCAGCACGCATTTCGAGGGTTTCTTTGGGGTTTGTTTCTCCTCCGCTGAGGAGCCGGGTGAGTGCCGCCTCTGCTATCATCACAGCATTATCTCCCGTTATTGAGAGCTCCGGCAGTCGAATTTCTACCTCCGGAAATTCTTTTTTCAACATTGAGGTAAGCGACTCGCGAAGATGCACGTTAGCAGCGACTCCTCCCCCGAGGACAAATGTTTTTGCGTCGCACTCTTTCAGAGCCTGCCGCGTCTTTGCAATGAAAACTTCAGCAACCGCATCCTCAAGCTCCCGTGCGAACGCCTGCCGCTCTTCCTCAGAGAGTGTTTTTCCCCGCAGCGCATAGAGTGCCGCAGTCTTAAGTCCTGAGAAGGACACATCGCAATTTTTGCTCCGCAGCATAGGGCGGGGAAGCGCTAGTTCACTACGAAGTCCCTTCTGCCGAGCTTCTCGGGCAAGTCTCGAGATTTCTGGGCCTCCCGGGTAGGGAAGGCCGAGCATGCGAGCGACCTTATCGAAGCATTCTCCGACGGCGTCATCGAGCGTCTCCCCAATACGTTCGTATGCAAGCCATTTTTTCATGACAATGAACTCGGTATGACCTCCAGAGACCAAAAGTGCAAGGACTGGAAGCGGAACGGAGCCCAATGTCCACTGGTTTGTTCCTGTTCTGTGCGCGAGAGAAGAAATGAGATGCCCTTCCATATGATTGATTCCCATAAGGGGTGTTTTCCACTCGCGGGAGAGGGATTGCGCAAAGGTAATGCCCTGCCAGAGGGCAGGCTCTAGTCCCGGTCCTTGCGTGACCGCTATTGCCTCAAGAGAAGGATGATCCCCCAGTCCCGCTTGCGTAAGTGCCTCCGAAAATATCAAAGGAAGATTTTTTTGGTGCTCCCGCTTGGCAAGCGTTGGATACACTCCGCCATAGGCTGCATGCAGAGGCGCTTGGGAGAGAAGCGACTGGCCGAGAACATTGAAAAATATTCCCGAAGCATCCCGCACCCCTTCAACAAGTGCAACGCCAGTCTCGTCGCAGGAAGTTTCGATAGCAAGTACGCGCATATGAGTTGGTGCGCGGTGCAGGACTTGAACCTGCGACCCTCCCCACGTCAAGGGGATGCTCTACCAACTGAGCTAACCGCGCAAGCTTCGAAAATATAGCAAAATACAGCTTCTGTGTCATTGTGGGGTAGGGAGGACTTGCCTCGGAGGAAGGAGGAGGTGCACAATACATTTACTAGGTTGTGTGTAATTTTATTATTAGTAGCTAGTCATACGTAATATGTCATCCACAGGAAAATGGGTTACGGGCATCATCATCGTTATCATCATTGTGGGACTCGGATGGTGGCTCTACGCCTCCCGCGAGGGTATGAACAGTGGCGCTTCGGGAGAGCCGTATCAGAATAATGCAAGTACTTCGCCTTCCAACGCAGGTACGCTTCCGACCTCCCAGAGCAATACCTCTGACGCGGCACTCAATCAAGATACTGCTGCGATAGATGCACAGATGCAGGGGGTGAATTCTGATTCAGCGAACGTCAATCAGAGTATGAACGATCAGCCTGTTCCACAAGCGCAGTACTAAGGGGGAGCATGTAAGAGGATGAATCTAAAGACGTCTTCATATTCAGACAAAAGTTCCTTAGTTTCGGTAGTATGAATAATATTAAACAATCAACTATTTATGAATAAACCACTAGCAGCAGCACTTTCGGCAGTTATCGGCGCTTCGCTCCTTGCGGGAGTTGGAGCCTCGCTTGCCTTTGCCCAGACGGCCACAGTGGGCCTTTATACCTCGGTTAACGCAAATGCGGCCGGGGTGCAAACCAATGTCACTGTCAACGCCACGGCGCAGGCTCGCCTTCAGGCCCGTATTCAGGACGGAAAAAAGCGAGCCAATGAGGAGATCACCCGCCGCATAAATGCCCTCAACGCCCTTGAGGCGCGGGTCGGAGCTATGGTCCGCGTTTCAAGCAGCGAGAAAGCATCTATCAGCACTTCTATCCAGGCTCAGATAAGCGCACTCACGTCGCTTGAAAACCAGATCGCTTCGGATAATTCAACAACGACCCTCAAGGTTGATATTCAGTCGATCACACAGTCCTATCGCATCTATATGCTTGTTCTGCCGCAAGGCACCATCGCTGCCGCGTCGGATCGAATCAATACGGTTGTCTCAATGATGCAGGAGCTTGGCACCAAATTGCAGACCCGCATCAGTGCCGCAGCTTCAGCGGGAGCTAATGTATCGGTGGCACAGTCGGCCCTTGCTGACTACAACAGCAAAGTAGCTGATGCGAGCACTCAGGCAAATGCAGCTGAGAGCGAAGTGGTGAATCTTCAGCCGGATAACGGGAATGCTTCGGTAGAGGCATCCAATACCGCTACACTTAAGGACGCTCGAAGCAAGCTACAACTTGCTCAGCAAGATCTTGTAGCAGCCCGCAAGGACATCAATACGATTCGACAGAATCTTCCGAAGGAGAGTGTTACAACTTCCACTAACTCCTCTACTTCCGTAAGCGAGCAATAATTTTTCTCTCTGTGTCTGAAACATGCCCACTCGAAGAGTGGGCATGTTTCGTTGCCATAATGGGGAACTAGAACCAATTAGTTGCCGAGGCTCTATCAATCGTACGAACTTCGGAAGCAAACTAGAACTCTAAAATAGCAAAACCCCTGTGGCAAATTCCACAGGGGTTCCCGTTGAGGCGTATCGGGTGAGCCTTAATGGAGCATGATGATGACGTCGCCGTCTTCGAGCCCATTGCCGTAACGGGCTTCGCAGGCATTGGCGGCTGTATCGGAGACCTCTTGGAACTCGGATCGATCAATTGCGATGCCGAACTCTTCCAAGAGAACATTAAGGTCATCAACCAGCCAATCGTTCATGGTCTTGCGGAGTGCCGCGTAGGTGAAGTTGCGTCCACCCATTGACACATCGTGCTGGTCGAAGATCTCATAACTGGTCTCGTTACGGCTCGCCGAACGACAGATTACCGTGAGCACCACGGGGAGACCAAAAATAACGCTGATTCCGAGTTGGTACTTGCCGGGAGGGCAAGTCCCTCCGCCGATCTTTCCTGACTTAATCTGCATGGTGAAGAGCCCTCATGATGAATTCCGAAGTCGATGTTATCATAAAAAACTTAAAAGTCAATAGTGATTCCAAATTAACCAAAACTTCTATTTGGGCGCTCCAAACGAACTTTATAAATCAATTATTTTTACCCATGACCCAAGTGGGTAAAAATTGGAACCAGTTAGTGCAAGAGCTATATCAATGGCAACAATTTGGTAGGGAATTGGGAGTTCTAAAATAGCGAAGCCTCACTGAAGTGAGGCTCGAAGAGAAAACATCTGAATGAATAAACGAATGAAAGGGCAGACCCTAGCGGCTGGTTCCGCTACTGACATCCAGGGGCCTGGACATCTGGGTCTAACCCAAAAGCTCCTAAACGGCGGGCGGAATAACCCAGTGCACTTTTGCCAATCAGTTCCAGTCCTGATTAGCATTCCAACGGTAGGCACCCCTGCCTATCTTTAACTGGTCCTTGTTGAGGTCATCGCCTCTATCGCTCTTCCGTCATAGCGAAAGACCAGTACCACCTAAGGACATAATACAGATAATTAAAATCTTGTCAAGTAAAAATAGAAATAACATTTCAAAATATATAAGATAGCTTGAAAATAAATCTTTTTGACCCCAAGGATACAGAACCCAAAACCAATAATCCAATTTCTCCAGACGCTCAGCGGTATAGTGGAAAAGTTCGATTCGCTCCAGAAACAGGGAATAACGCCTGCGGCTGAACTTCAGGAAATACTCCCGTAATGACTCTAAAACCTACTTATTCCCCTGAAAGCGATGTTGAAGCGGCTGTTGAGTTCGGTTTGCGGCTCATCAAAGAATTTCCAGCCATGTGGCAAACTCTTGAGCCTGCGGAGTTACGCCTCATGAACCAAACGCTCTTTCCCCAAAACCTTGAGTACTCGCAGCCTGGATTTAAAACCGCAGAATTAGCGCCAATCTACTCACTCAAATCGGACTCTGACGATGAGCCTAATCATTATGTGACCCAAGTGGGGCAGAATTGGAATCAGCTTATATGGGAGCTAAACGGCTGGCTTCTGTTCGATAGGGCAGTGGAGGGTGCCCTGGATACTGCCAGAGGGGATTAGAAATGAGTGCCAGCCTTGCTTTATTTATTTTTTATTGTTTTGTATAGGGCGTGGTTGACATTTAATTTTAAATTCATATCATTATTGATATGTTTCCGTTTATGCGGAAAGGTCGATGTCATTATCAGCTAGTATGGAAATTATCATCCCGGAGTATGGTGTTGGCTTAGATGTCCAGGATTTTTTGAAGTCGGAGCTCGATCAACTTCAAATAGTCGAAGCGCTCCACAAAATGGAAGGATATCAAAAACTCACTCACCTGCAGTTGGGTAAGGGAGGTAAGCTAGAAAACCTTGGAGAAGGATTGTATAAACTGGAAGTCCCTATAGCAAACCTGAAGTTGCGTTTCTTCGGTACTTTTTGTTCAGGACAACTTGTACTGGGGTATGTATTCAAAAAAAAGACAAAACGCATTCCAAAAAAGGAACTCGAAAAGGCACGATCACGAATATCGCAAATCGACTGCCAAATCATTGCGAAATTAAAAAACAACCAAACAACCTAACCACTATGCGTGTAGATGAAATCAAAAAGCAATTGCTTGAGGAAAATTCTGAACTCGACCTTAGATTTAAAAGAGATTTGTCCTATCATATCTCCGATCATATAGAGCAGGCTCGACTTGCGAAAGGTCTAACTCAAAAAGAACTTGCTGATAAGATAGGCACGCAGCAATCGAATATCGCACGTGCAGAAAACAACAAGTCTCTTCCAAGCCTCACCTTTCTTCAGCGCATGGCTAAGGCATTTGACTCTTATCTCATTCCTCCTCGTTTTGCCTTCATGGAGACTAGGAAGCCATATGCGACGACCGAAACAGTGAACGTCATAGAAACTCGCATGTGGGGTATGGGGACTGTCGGTAACAAGCTGTCTACGCACAGTCTCGCATCCCATGTCCTTGGTGCCTATTCATCATCAAATCCAGAAACTTCTCAAGAAACTGCCCAAGCCTCTTACAGCAACTAGATGAGTTAATCAAAATGAAAGAGAACAAAACCATAAAAATTCTTTGGGCGATTGCCTGCACTTCTTCTTCTGTCGATCAAAAGACTAACACCACTTCTCTGTTCAATATATTGGAGCAAGTTCAATTTACTACCGCTGATGCATCTGCATTGGTAAATGGGATCGTAAAAGAGGGCACAGGGGTTCCTTTTCAATTTGACATCGTTGTGCTCGTGGCACGATCTAGCAAGTCAGATTTGTCGAGGGGCATGTCGCTTGAGGCAAAAGTATGCCTCCTTGATCCAGATAGAAAGATACTAATGGAGAATAAATTTCCAGGATTAATGGAGAAAAATAAAAGGAGGTTGCGCTTCAATCTAAAATTCAATGGGATGCCTATTTCAAGAAATGGAGATTATACCTTTCTTGTCTCAGTTAAAGAGAAAGATGAGAAAAATTTCTCTGAAGAAGTCGAGATACCTCTTGAAGTTTCTCTGGGGATAGTTAGCCCTGGTATCTGATTTTACAAATCAGAGCGATAGTCTTTCATTTCGGTGACCCAAGTAGATCAGAATTGGAGCCAACTTGTTTGGGAGCTTAGTCACTGGCTTCAACTTGGTCATGAGTTTAAGGATGCTTTAAATGATAAACAATTAGGAGCGCATTAGTTATCTTAGAGACTACCCTTAGGGATTAGAAATATGAGAGGATTGCCCCAATCCTTTAGGATAAGTATTCTTTCTCCATGGCTCGTTATCTTTTAGGGTATCGGATTGAAGGCTCAATAAGAATACTGAACCCAGGTCGCCGCTCTCTCGATTTCCAGTTTCGCGGATTTGATATCAAAATTCCAACTACAGTGGATACGGACGCTTCGCATTTTGAGTGTTTTCTAAGCTCAGTAGAGGCGAAAAATCTAATCAAAGCAAACGATATAGGAAACGAAATCATAAGTGAATTTTTAGACAATGCTTCTTTTGTGATCAAGACCTCTCTCTTTACGATAGGTATGGCCGTAGTCCTTAAGGATGAAACTGACGAAGCTGAGCGGGTTGTATTTAGAAAGCTGTATTGGGAAGAAGACCAAAACCCACTCCATATAAGAGAAAATGCGCCAGAGAGTCAGACAATACGAGAGCTCTTAGTGAAAGCAGAAGCTTCTGATGATTATCTTTTGGCTCTACGTTGGCTGCGTTACTCCTATCGTGCGAGAGGATACATTGAACAGTTTACTTACAACTGGCTTGCACTTGAGAGACTGGTT
>JAGWOD010000023.1 GCA_028871115.1 Patescibacteria group bacterium
CCAAAGGAGGATTCTTCGGACGATTGCACCGCTGGTTCATTCCCTCGCGACACAACGATTATCATCCGCATGTATTCGCGAGATGGGGACTTTTTATCCTCACGGTGCTCATCGTCGGGGTAGAAGGGTTCTTGATGGCTAATCTCATTTCGCAGCAGACAGGAGTTAACTTCCTGGCTGCGGTCGAGCCAGCTACCGTCATTGCACTCACGAATGTCCAGCGGCAGGACAACAATCTCGCAGATCTTGCCGATAACACGAAGCTCGACGAAGCCGCCCAGGCGAAAGCGGAGGACATGGCGGCAAAAGGGTATTTTTCTCACGTGAGTCCCGACGGCAAGGAGCCGTGGTCCTGGATACTGCAATACGGCTATAACTACCAATATGCGGGAGAAAATCTTGCCGTGCGCTTCACGGATTCCGCTGATGTCGTCAACGCATGGATGGCATCCCCCGATCATCGGGCGAATATACTCAAGCCGGTCTACCAGGACATTGGCGTTGGCGTGGCGACCGGTACCTACCAAGGAGAAAGTGCAATCTATGTTGTTCAATTTTTCGGCACTGAGGAAGTCGCTGCCGCACCACCATCAAGGTCTGCTGCCGTTGCAGAGACTCCTGCTGCGCCTAGTGCTCCGAGCTTCCCACATGCTGCCACCTCATCTGGGAGTGGAGTAGTTGCAGGGGTAAGCACGCAAGCGCCAGTCCCAGGAGTGCAAACCAAAATCCCCGCCGTTCAGTCCACTGCAGCAGCGAATTCCTCATCCCGCGTGGTTGGGTGGTTCTTCGCTGCTTTAGCTGTCTTGCTCATGACGTGGGTGGCGCTCACATTCATGGTCCAGATCCGCCGGCGCCCGCATCCTCATCGACTGCTTTTTGTAGCTTTCGCAGTCGCAGCATTTTCCATAAGTGTTGCTGTCTTTAATAACTCTCCACTTCTTACGGCCTCTGTAACTGCCACCAGCCAAAGCGCAAGCGTAGCACTCGGTTCGGGCTCGCAGTCGCAAGTGGCATCCTTGCAGGATATGGCCGCTACGTCGACCGCTCGATAAATAGGAAAGTGGGGGAAAGAGCGCTTGCAGGTTTTCAGTTGGGTACCGCATACTGTACGGTATGTCGAAGAAAACGCTCTACACAGGCATCGGGGTAGCGGTCGCCATTATCGTCATCGGATATTTCTTTTTTTATGGATCAAGCATGAATCCTTTCAACAATCAGGAGCAAGGTCCTTCGGTTCCTAACCTCCAAGGAAATCCTGTGAGCGCTTCAGATTCCGTGGTGACCCAAGACGTTAAGGTAGGCACAGGTCCTATAGCCCAGTCGGGCGAGACAGTACAGGTTAATTATGTCGGCAAGCTCCAGGACGGGACTGTCTTCGATCAGTCAGCTAACCACAACGGGCCGTTCACCTTTACGCTTGGGGCGGGTCAAGTGATCCCGGG
Source organism: Patescibacteria group bacterium (assembly GCA_028871115.1). Lineage (GTDB taxonomy): Bacteria > Patescibacteriota > Minisyncoccia > Phycocordibacterales > SBAW01 > JAKALC01. The sequence goes on from JAGWOD010000023.1 coordinate 1,443, forward strand.
ATGGGATGAAGGAATCCTCGGCATGCGGGTCGGGGGCGAACGTGTGCTCATCATTCCGCCTTCGCTCGGGTACGGCCAACAGCAGGTGGGTCCTATTCCTCCCAACTCGACACTTGTATTCGACGTAACGCTTCTTGGCGTTTCTTCGACAACGTCCTCAACGCTACAGTGATTTTTATCTCATGTGAAAAACGCCCCAAGCGGGGCGTTTTTTGTTATAGTGCGCAGGAATGAAAGCCCCGGTATCGTTTCATGTCGAGCAGAGGTTCAAGAATTCACTCGCTCGGGCAGGAGTGCTCGATACTTTGCATGGAAGAGTCGAAACTCCCGCTTTTGTTGCTGTCGGCACCAAAGCGACAGTCAAAGGAATTACCCCTGAAGCGCTTACACCAATTGGCACGCAAATACTCATCGCCAACGCTTATCATCTCTACCTTGAGGCAGGAGAAGAAGTGATACGCAAGGGCGGAGGCCTTGCCGCCTTCATGGGTTGGAATGCTCCCACAATGACTGACTCGGGAGGGTTTCAGGTATTCTCTCTCGGCGTGGGGTTTGGAAAGAAGCTCTCAAAATTCCTTCCAGAACAAGCGTCCCATGAAGAGGCAGTGGCGGTTTTTGATGAGGATCTTGCGACTTCCCACGGGAAACTTGCCGTTGTTGACGAGGAAGGAGTCTCCTTCACCTCGCATCTTGATGGGTCGCTTCACCGCTTCACTCCTGAGCGCTCGATAGAGATACAGCATGCAATTGGGGCCGACATCATGTTTGCCTTTGATGAATGCACTGCACCGACAGCCGAACACTCCTATCAGAAAGAGGCGATGGAGCGCACGCATCGCTGGGCAGAGCGTAGCCTGAGAGCCCATCGCCAAAATCTCGAAGCCTCCGCAGGGCAGGGACTCTTTGGAATTGTGCAGGGGGGTCGTTTCGAGGATTTGCGCATTGAAAGCGCCAAAACGCTCTCACGCATGGAGTTTGATGGATACGGTATCGGCGGCTCCTTCAGCAAGAGGGACATCATAGGCCTTCTTGAAAAGGTGGATCGGGAACTTCCCGAAGAGAAACCTCGGCATCTTCTTGGGATCGGGGAGCCGGAGGATATGTTCGAAGGAGTTTCTGCTGGGGTCGATCTTTTCGATTGCGTCTTGCCGACGCGCAACGGTCGAACCGGTACGCTCTACAGCGCTCAAGGAAAAATCAATATCACCAATGCTCTCTATAGAGAGGATTTTTCTCCGATTGATACGGAGTGCGGCTGTTCAGTGTGTCGGGATTTCACGCGAGCGTATATCCATCATCTCTTTCAATCTCGCGAAATGCTCGGCCCTATTCTTGCAACGACCCACAATCTCTATTTTTTGACACAGTTGGCTCGCAGAATACGTACCTCGATTCTTTCCGGATCATTTGACGCCTTCAAACTGAGCTTCTTGGAGCGCTATCATTAAAAAAAGGCCGCGCGGCGGATAGTGGAGGGCGTACCCCGCACGCGCGACCCAAGGTTACCCTTCAGAGCGGTGAGCACCACCTCCACCGCCGAGGGCAAGGAATTTCAAACCCGAGGCCTTTATTAACATATCCTCAAAGTGCTATCCTAGCCAGACTGTGGAGCAAAAATTCAAACTAGCATTGCATCATACCCCGGCGGGAGACCAGCCAGAGGCTATAAAAGGTCTCACCGAAGGGCTCAAAAAAGGGGAGCGGTTTCAGACGCTTCTTGGAGTGACTGGCTCTGGTAAAACCTTCACGGTGGCCAATGTCATCGAGAAGATCCAGAAGCCCACCCTTGTTATTGCCCACAACAAGACCCTTGCGGCTCAGCTTGCTCAGGAATACCGGGAATTTTTCCCGGAGAACGCTGTGCACTACTTCGTTTCCTACTACGATTACTATCAGCCCGAGGCCTACATTCCCCACAGCGACACGTACATTGAAAAGGAGGCCCAGATCAATGAAGAAATCGACCGACTCCGACATGCGTCAACCCAGGCACTTCTCACGCGCAAGGATGTCATCATTGTGGCCTCGGTCTCTTGCATTTATGCGCTCGGAAGTCCTGAGGAGTATCGGAAGGTGCATTTGGAATTGAACTCTGGAGTAAAAAAGGATCGCGCACAACTTCTGCGGGAACTTATTAGCCTCTATTTTGAGCGTACGACAGCGGATCTCAGCCCAGGGCAGTTTCGAGCGCTCGGCAATAGTGTGGAGATCATGCCCATGGGTGAGCGCATTATTTATCGCGTCGAATTTGAGGGTGAGAAGATTGCACGGGTCCGCCTCATTGATGCGATTACACGGGCCGAGCGCTCTCTCTCTGAAGGAGTGTTTCTCTTTCCCGCAAAGCACTACGTGAC
>JAGWOD010000007.1 GCA_028871115.1 Patescibacteria group bacterium
GATAGCTCACAGGCAAGTGTACTTGAGCAGGGTAATACTATCTACGTTTATCCCATTGGTGCTCCTTCAACGGGAGGAGATTTGATCGAGATGTTCAGTAAATTCCCCGGCGAAACACTGCAGCAATCGATTACTCGACAATTGCTCACTGGGACCAGCTCTTCCGCGTGCACTATAAACGTCTCGTCATCGAATACATACCAAGGAGGATATTTTGAGGCTCAAATCGTCGCTTCGAGTTCTGGCCAGACGGAGCCCATCTGCGACTCAGAGTATCTCGCACAGGGTGATTCTCAATTTTTCCTCTACGATATCAACTATCCTGATGAATTTTTCTTCTTTAATGTTAGTTCAAGCACTATTCTTGCGGCAGGGGAGGAACCTTGGCAAGATACGGTCGAAATATTGAAATAACAAGATATTTCTGTTGTATAACTTGATATTATGTTTCTTTTATGGTATTGTAAGTTCAGAGTACCTTGAGGTAAGGTGCCAACATATTTGAAACACAGCAGAGGAACACATGTCGAAACTGAAGCTCTTCATGAGGGAGCTCAGCCACACGGCGTGCTCCCTTGTCAGTGCCTGTCACGACTGGGTGATACTTCGTACGCCCATGGCGTGGCTCATTCGCAGACGACAACCAAAATTCGCGTTTCTCGTTCATCCTCGCACGGATGAATTCGTCAGACGCGATACGTACGGGCATAACGACATCTACCGACCCTTTCCGGCGTTCCGGTGGCTGTTCCGCATACTGCCGGAGCGAATCGCACGTCGGTTCGTACTTTGGTTCGCCAAAACCGTCGTGCCCATAACGCTATCCCGCATCCATGTGCACGCAGGCGGCGAACGGCACTACGGGTATCTGTTATCCACCGTCCGCACCCCGGGCGTGCTCTTGGGGATGGCAAGCGAGGAGACCCGGGCTCATCTTTCCGATCTCTTTTGGCTTGCAGCAAAAAAGGGGGTTCGGCGGGTGGGGCTCGGAGCGCTGCTGCCGTCCATGACGGGATACGGGCGACGTTTTGTAGGGGCCCCGCTGTTCGACCGCCCCGCCGTATCGACCGGTCATGCCTACACCGGCTATGTCATCGTCGAGTTTCTGAAGTTCCTTGTCGCAAGACGGAACCCGGATGCACCGGTCGTGAAGGTGGCTGTCGCTGGTGCCGCCGGCTCGACTGGCAAGGCCGTGCTTCGCGTTTTGAAGCGCACCTGGACGGGTCCTGTCCGCCTCTCCTTGCAGCTCGTCGATCTTCCAAAGAGGGTCTCGGTCCTGCAATCTCTCGCGAGGGAGGCACGGGGGTGCGGGGCATGTACGGAGGTAAGCGTCTCCACTGATCTCTCGTCGCTACGCCTGTGCGAATATGTGATTGTTGTCACCAATGCGTCCAGCGTCATCATCAGGCCGGAGCATCTTTGTCCCGGCAGCGTGGTGATTGATGATTCCCAACCACGCAACACAAGCGAAGATCTCGTCGCTCACGGGTGCTACGTCATCGACGTGCTTGCACGTGTGCCCGGACTTGATTGTTGTTTCGATTTCGGGTTTCAGACCAACGACCCCACCGTGACATTCACCTGTCTCGCTGAAACGGTCCTTGCGACCATATGCGGGGAGACTGGCGATCTGGCTGTTGGGGAAGTTACTGATGACGTAGTGGGGCGCATGATACAGATCGTCAAGGAGAGTGCTCGTCTGGGTCTCGTCGGACCTCTTCCGCTGTTTTCCTTTGGGCGGGAGCTCACGGAAAAAGAGCGGAATCTGGTTCTTAAACCGACTCTGACGCACCTTGCCGTTCTTCCCGCGGGCTAAACTTAGCCACCGATAGAATATCGGTGGCTTTTCTTTTGCTTGCTAGAATAAATAGCGCGGAGTTGCCATGGCAATATACAGCCAATATCTAAATTTAGATCTCCAGACGATTCTTATCATAATAAGTATCGTATTAAATACGATACTTGGCATACTCATTTTTACGAAGCGTCACGATGAATATGCTAATCGCGTATACATATTCAATATATTTTGCATTATTTGGTGGTCGGTGATGATAGTTCTTTATCGGCTCTCGCTTACGCACCTCTTGGCTTATACGATGGGGCTCTACGTAGCGCCGACTTTTATTGCAAGCTCATTTCTTTATTTTTCCTTTCTTTTTCCGGAGATACACCCCCGTATACCTTTTCGCCGCTGGTATCTTTGGGCCATCGGCGCGCTCAATATAGTTGTTGTATGCCTCACGCTTATTCCGGGTGTCATACTTGAGAGTGTCGATTACGTTCCAGGCCAGGAGAAAATAATTCACTTCGGCTTTCTATATACTATCTACGCATTTTACATCAGCAGTTTTTTTGGACTCGGCTTGTTGATCTTAGCAATAAAACTCTGGTTGCTCGATGACAGAGTGAAACGACGCCAGCTCGCCTATCTTTTGTGGGGTTATTTGATCGCCTCTACCTTAGCAATGGGCACCAATCTAGTCTTGCCATATTTTGGATACTTTGTGCTCAACTGGCTGGGGCAGGTCTTGACAGTTTTTATGGTTCTGCCGGTTACGTATGCGATTTTTAAACATCGGTTATTTGACGTGAAGGTCATTGCGACTGAACTCATCACTATCTCGCTATGGTTATTCTTATTGATCCGTCTTCTGCTTGATGTCACGGCGTATGAACGTCTTCTTGACGCGATTCTTCTAGGTGTGATGTTCATTATTGGGATACTCTTGATCAAGAGTGTTGATAAGGAGGTCGCGCAGCGTGAACTTATTGAGAATCAAGAAAAAGAACTTGAAGAAGCAAATGCACGTCAGGAGAATCTCATCCATTTCATCTCCCATGAGGTCAAGGGATATCTCGCGAAGAGCGAGGCAGGGTTTGCCTCCATAACCGAGGGTGATTATGGAGATGTGCCAGGAGATTTAAAGACAATGGCTGGGCGTGCTCTTGAGGAGACCCGCCGCGGAGTAGATACCGTGATGGAAATTCTCTCAGCGGGTGATCTTAAGAAGGGGACTATCAATTTTACAATGCAACCTTTCGACCTGCGTGCCTCAATTGAACGAATTACTTCAGAATTAAAACCTTCAGCTGATGCAAAACATCTTTCCCTTGAGACACAAATTGATGGTAGTGCAAATTATGCTGTTATTGGGGACGAAATACAGTTCTCCAAGCATGTCATTCTGAATCTTATCGATAATGCGATTAAATACACCCTTTCGGGCGCTGTGCGCGTATCTCTTTTCAGGCGAGGAAGCACGCTCATCTTTTCAATTACCGACTCCGGCGTTGGCCTCACGCCTGAAGATAAAGGGCGGCTCTTTACGGAAGGTGGGCGTGGAAAAGATTCACTGAAGTTAAACGCACATTCGACTGGCTACGGCCTTTTCATCGCTAAATCAATTGTTGATGCCCATCACGGGCGCATCTACGCAGAGTCCGAAGGAGCGGGGAAGGGTTCGACCTTCACTGTCGAGTTGCCGGCGAAGACCTCCTAGTTTTTCTCTCTCGTGCGTCTTATTTGCCAAAGTATAGGCAGAAGTGAAAGAGCAATGATACCGATACTTATCCATACAAGATCTCCTTGGCTTCCAGGGAGTGCAGCTCCTAGGAAGTAGCCAAAGGCGCAAAAGCCAGCACTCCACAGGATACCTCCAAGCACGTTATAGAAGAGAAAGGGGCTATACGGCATTCTTCCTATCCCCGCGAATATCGGGGTAAAGGTACGCACGATAGGAATAAAGCGTGCGAGAAAAACCGCCCGTGTCCCGTAGGAGGCGTAAAAGTCACGCGTGCGCTCAAGATGTCGCTTATGAAAGAAGAATGAATCTTCTCGTGAAAATAGAGTGGGCCCGACATGCACTCCGAACCAGTAGCCTGCGCTATCGCCAAGTATCGCGGCGAGCGCAAGGAGCGGCACAAGGATCGCAATATTCAGGAGCCCTTCTGCTGCAAGCACTCCCGCAGTAAATAGAAGGGAGTCTCCCGGAAAAAAGAATCCAAAGAAGAGACCCGATTCGGCAAATATGATGAAAAAAAGACCTGCGTAGCCTACGCTCCCGATAAGCGCAGGAAGGCTCATATGGATAATAGGTAACATGCTATACTCTTCATACTATCAAACGTAGTAAATAATATTTATTATGAAAGGAAACGTCAGAGTTGTTGTCGCGGTCATTATTGCGATTGTGGTTATCGCGATCGGCATTTGGTACTTCAATCAGGGGTCAGCGCCCACTCCCGCAACTTCAAATTCTGCCACTTCCACCGTGGCAACCTCCTCGCCGACAGGAGCGTCTGCTGCGAATTCGGCGACAGTATTTCTGACCTCCAATGGATTTTCTCCGCAATCGGTGACTATAGCGCAGGGCGGAACGGTCACCTTTATCAATCAAACGAGCGGATCTATGTGGATAGCGTCCGATCCTCATCCTATCCACAATGGATACGACGGGACCACGCTAGAGGAGCATTGTGCCCAAGGATATACGGGACCCGCACCGTTTGACGAATGCAGTGCAGGGAACAGTTTCTCCTTCACGTTCAGCAAGGTAGGTTCATGGGGCTACCACAATCATATAGAAGCGTACGTTCAGGGAGTGGTGAATGTTGTGTCCTCTCAGTAGCATGAATTTTCGAAAAAGTGCCGACATACTCTTGCGCGTGGGAGTTGCCTTCGCCTTCCTCTATCCGCCGATAAGCGCTTTGAGCGATCCCTATTCATGGATCGGCTATTTTCCGCAATTCATGCGCGGGATAGTGCCCGATATGGTACTTCTCCACTCCTTCGGAGCGCTCGAAGTGATACTTGCCCTCTGGCTTCTTTCGGGGAAAAAGGTCTTCTATCCGGCTATTCTCATGACGATTATGCTCTTGGCGATTGTGTTCTTCAATTTTTCGCAGCTTGAAGTGCTGTTCCGCGACCTTGCCATCGCTGCAGCCTCTCTGTCGATTGCGCTTAGTAATTGGCCGAGGAGGAGAGCCGCTTTGTAAGTGCTTTTCTCTCAGTGCTATACTCACTGCATAGAGACTTTTCATGAAAGCATTTTTCAATTATCTGAGTAGAGCCTGCTATGACAAAGGACTTGGCCTTCTTCTTATTCGGGTAATTGCGGGGCTCATATTCACCGTACACGGCTGGGAAAAGTGGCAGAATATCGATAGCACGATACGTCTCATGGCGCTCCTGAATCTTGGAGGAGCACCCACCGCTTACTTTATCGCCTCGCTTGAGCTTCTCGGCGGTATAGCGCTTATCCTCGGAGTGTTCACAAGAGTATTCGGAGTCCTCTTTGGTATTGAGATGGCCGTTGCCGCTATAATTGCTGGAGCCCCGCGGGGCTTCGGAGGATACGAATTTGAGATGCTCCTCTCGGCAGTATCCTTTGGTCTTGCCCTTGCAGGGTCGGGAAAATTTTCGCTCTTGAAAATGGAGTGCGCGCATTGCGGAGGCATACTCTGCAGCGGCAAGCCTCCTGAATGTCCCGCCCATTAACGTCTATCACCATGAGCGCTTCACGAATTATTGGTCTTCTCATCATACTCATCGTTATTGCCGGAGGACTTTTCCTGTGGGAGACCCACTCGGGTGCGCCTTCGTCCACTGCTGCTGTGCCGATTTCTAGTGTTTCCTATCTCTGCGATGGCGGGAAGACTATCGCAGCGAAATACTACAACGGGCCCACTCCTCCGTCTCCCGCGCCGGGACAACCCCCGACCCCCACAGGAAGTGTCACGGTTGCTTTGAGCGACGGGAGGTCATTTACTCTTCCGCAGACGCTCTCGGCCTCCGGCATCCGCTACGCGAACTCCGATGAGTCGTTCATATTCTGGAGCGAGGGTAATGGCGCTTTTGTAGAAGAGAACAATGTACAGACTTATAGCGGCTGTGTCGCTGTTGCTCCTGATCCAGGAGGGCTTCCGAACGCCTTTGCCTCAAGCACGAGCGGGTTCTCCATCCGCTATCTTTCGGGATACACCGTCGACACGTCCTATCAGTATCAAGAACTCGGCCCCACAGAGATTATCAATGGAATCAAATTCACTATTCCTCCCTCCGTCGCGCAGGGAACTAATTTAGGGAGTGATTCCTACCTCAGCGTTGAACAACTGCCTACGGGAAAAACATGCGACGCATCGCTCTTCCTCTATCCGCCGGTTACTCTTGAGACCCTGACGCAGAACAACACTACCTACTCAGTCGCTTCTTCCACAGGTGCGGGGGCGGGGAACCGCTATGAGGAATGGGTGTATGCGATTCCAGGGAGCAGCCCTTGCACGGCGGTGCGCTACTTCATCCACTACGCTGTTCTTGAAAATTATCCGCCCGGCACGGTACAAGCCTTCAACGAGCAGGCGCTTCTTACTCAATTTGACGCAATCCGTAGCACGCTCACGCTTCTCTAGAGGACGCATGGATGAACGGCTGCCAGAGAGTGAAGAGGAGTGGCGCAAACGGCTCACGCCCGAGCAGTACGCTATCTTGCGCGGGAAGGGAACCGAGGTGCCCTTCTCAGGAGCTCTCCTTAAAGAAAAGCGCAACGGCATGTACGTTTGTGCGGCATGTGGCAATCCGCTCTTTTCCTCGGATACAAAATTTGATTCCGGCACCGGTTGGCCTTCGTTTGATGAGTCGCTTCCCAACGCAGTGCGTTTTGTTCCCGACACAGCCCACGGCATGCGCCGCACGGAGGTTCTCTGCGGGCGCTGCGGATCACACCTCGGACATCTTTTTGACGACGGACCGAAGGAGACGACCGGCAAGCGCTACTGCATGAATTCAGTGTGCCTCGCATTTGAATCGGAGAAGGAAAAGAAATAAGATAATCGTCTATGCGACTAGTGGGATTTACCGGAAGTCTGCGAAAAGCTTCGTATAATCGAACCCTCCTAAGGACGCTCGGGGAACTTCTCCCGGAGGGAGCCTCTCTTGAAATCCTTGATCCCGGGGTGCTTCCGCTCTTCAATCAAGACCTTGAAAAGGATTTTCCCGCAACCGCGAAGGATTTCAAAGAAAAGATAAGAGGAGCTAACGGTGTCATTATCGCGACTCCGGAATTCAATCGCTCCATCCCGGGCGTACTTAAGAACGCCATCGATTGGACCTCCCGGCCCTACGGAGACAACGTGTTTCAAGGGAAAAAGGTATTGGTTCTCGGAGCCTCCGGCGGGAATGTTTCAACCGCGCTCGCACAATATGATCTCAAAAAGATACTCCTCTACCTCGATGCGCGGATGATGGGGCAGCCAGAAGTGATGATCGGAAATATACTTGGCAAGCTCGATGCCTCGGGCGCACTTACGGATGCCCCGACCCGTGATTTTCTGAGGGGAGCTATCAAAAAATTCGTCGCATTTGTGAAGACGACGTAGGAGAAGAAACGACCCTTTTCCTCTCCAAGGCAGGGAAAGGAGCCCTTTCTTGTGCGTTCATGACCGGTGTGCTAAAGTTTCGCCAGATTTGGCCTCGGGGTAAAACCCTTTTGTTTACAAGCTAATTTAAGGATATGCATAGCGTACGAGCCTTGGGCGCGGGTCTCTTCTCTTCTGTTGCACTGCTTGCGTTTGCGAGCGTCTTGCTCGGTCCCGGTATAGCCTCAGCGCAGTATTATCCCTACCCGTATACCCCTACTCCATATTACGGACCCTCAGCGCAGCTCGTCATCACTACTCAGACCGCGAGCGGTACGACACTGCCACCCTCTACCACCGTCACGGTGACGGCTCCTGGTGCCTCGCTTTCAACAACTCCCTCTGGCAATCCTTCCATCTCTTACGGAGCAGCATTCACCGGAGACACGCATATTATCACCTACGTCCCCGGCAATTACAGTGTCTCGGCGGCACCCGTCTCGGGCTATACCTATACGTACTCTCCGGGCTGCACGGGCGTCACTCCCTCCGGAGGAGGAGCGGCAACCTGCACAGTGACTGCCTCCAATTATGCAGCGGGCGGAGCTACTCTCACGGTATACGTCTCGGTCAACAACATCGCGAACAACTATCCCTATAGCAATAACTCCTGCGGAAATTCCTATCCGTACTACCCGAATTACTACGGGGGGAATTGCTATAACAACTACAATTCTTATACTCCCTCGAACTTCTCCATCTCCGTATCGGGCTCTTCACCTTCGCCCGCAGTTTTTCAAGGTAGTTCCTCTGGCACTGCGGTGACGCTTGGCCCCGGTTCCTACGCTGTGACCGCCTCGAACGTCGCAGGCTACAGCGTAAGCGAGAGCGGTGCGTGCTCGGGCAACATGCAAACCGGAGAGTCACTCTCCTGCACCGTTACCTATGCGGGAAGCGGATACGGCTCTCCGTACACTTCAGTGCCGCTCTCATGCAGCGCGGCTTCAAGCGAGGTCGGGCTCGGCCAGGAGGCAACCTTTTACGCACAGGGAGGAATAGGAACCTACACATGGGCAACTTCCCAGCAGACCTATCAAGATATTGGTCCGACCCTTAACACCGTGTTTCTCTCAAGCGGCACCCAGACCGCTGTCGTATCAAGCGGGGGAGAGACGGCAAGTTGCAGTACTACCGTAACGCCAGGCTACGTCGCTCCCAATATTCCGCCTCCGCCCTCAGGTACGTATTACCCTCCGGTTTCTCCTTCGAGCGTCTATGTCGCTCCAGGGCTTCCGAATACCGGCTATGCGCCTCAAAGTGGTGCGGGCATCGCCTTCGCACTGATAGCTATTCTTGCCGCAAGCATCTTTGCGTACCCCTATGTCAGAAAAGCCTTTGCTTTTGTCCTCAGCTAAATCGGGGGCACTCATCAAGAATCCTTCTTGGCCCTGGGGTATTCCCTCCTGGTTTTTTGGGCTTAAACCTCTCTGGCGTCTTCTCATCATGATCGTATGGGCGCTTTTTGCTCTTGTAGGCCTTATCAATATTCTCGGGCACCTCGGCGGGGGAGCGGAGGGGAGTAGCTATTCCATGAGTAACGAAGCCCTTGCCGTGGGACCAGGTTTCGCTTTTATGGGTGCTTCCGCGACCTCCTCCGGAGGCATTATTCCCTCACGCCTCGAGATCCCTTCCATAGGAGTCAGTGCCTCTGTTGAACAAGTCGGTCTCAATGCCGACGGCTCTGTGGGGACGCCGTCGAGTTTTGGCACTGTCGCGTGGTACAAGGGAGGCCCAGAGCCGGGAGCTCCGGGAAACGCGGTCATCGACGGACACGTCAATAACGCTCTTACCTCGGCGGGCGTCTTTGAGCATCTCAACGATTTGCATCTTGGCGATACGATTATTGTTGCCGATAGTTCAGGGCAGGTGCGCACCTTCAGCGTGACAAGCGAGCAGGTCTATCCGGTCAATGCTGCTCCCACCACGCAAATTTTCTCACTGGGGGGTCCTTCACAGCTCGTTCTTATCACCTGCGATGGAGCCTGGGATAATGGCGCTAAAGAGTTTAACGAGCGATTGGTTGTCTACGCTGCGCTACAGCCTTAAGGTTTTCTCCCGGGAAGTATTCATTGACACAACAGGTAGACGTGCTAAAGTATGCCGGTTCGAGTAAGTTCTCCATCGGCTCCCAGTTTGTGGTGCTGTGCGAGGGTCACCTTACGCGAACGTTAATGGTTCATTCAATGTAGTTTCGCGTATATATGGCACGCAAACTGTTCATCGGCGGTCTTCCGTACCGCACGACTGGAGACGAACTCCGCGACGCTTTCGCGCAAGCGGGCGAAGTGGTTTCGGCTTCCATCGTGACGGAGCGGGAAACAGGTCGCTCACGAGGCTTCGGCTTTGTTGAGATGGCTACCGACGAAGCTGCCCAGAGCGCTATTTCCATGTGGAATGGAAAGGAGTTCGGGGGCCGCAACCTCACGGTAAGTGAGGCGCGTCCGAAGGCTGCATAAGTCTTTGGTGCAATACAAAAATCCCGGCCAGACATGGCCGGGATTTTTGATATCTGCAATGATTACATTGCTGGAGACATATTGCGCGACCCCTTGTCCATAAAGCCTACCGCGAGATAGACGATACCGAAGATAAGGTGAAGCACATTGTCAGCCATGGTGTTCGTGAGGAATCCAAGCACCTCGCTCCCGGACATAACGAAGCCGAGAATCGCAAGGATAAGGGCGATCACCCCTATGATCTTGAGTGTGAGTGCTGCAGAATTGGCCCACCACGCGGCAACCGCGATAAGGATAAGACCAAGTACGAGCCATACAACGGCAAGAGCCCCATTAGCGTCAAAGACGCCAAGCACGGGGGCCGATACGAAGGCCCAAAGGCCCGCGATCACCATGATCACTCCACCGATGTATGAAATGGTTCGTGACATAAAGAATAAAGCAAGTAAATTACTTATAAGCGCTATTTGATTGTTTCGACCTTTATTAAGCGTAACAGACCGAGTAACTCCTATACCATACCACGTATCCACATGGCCAAAAACCCTTGTATCACAATGATTAACTCCCAGGCACAGCGCCATTTCAGGCGCCATGGGAGAGCGGGTCTCCCCTGGAGGAAAACTAATAATCCATGGCATATCTTAATCTCCGAGATTATGCTCCAGCAGACTCAGGTGGATCGCGTTATTCCTTACTACTGGGCTTTTATAAAGAAGTATCCAACGCCTCGGGTGCTCGCCCGAGCTTCCCTCACAGAAGTACTCTCAGCCTGGCAGGGCCTTGGGTACAACCGAAGGGCGTTAAGGCTGCGGAATGCTGCCCAAATCCTCTCAGATAGATATAAGGGTAGGTTCCCGAGGACACTCGAGGAAATCCAAAGTCTTCCCGGCGTAGGGCGCTACACTGCCCGGGCGGTGGGAGCGTTTGCCTTCAATACGCCAGCCATTCTCATTGAAACAAACATCCGCACGGTGTTTCTCCATCACTGCTTCCCACGAAGAGGGAAGGCAGTCCCGGACAGCAAAATAGAAGCACGTGTGGCGGAGGCTCTTAATTCCTCCGGGATGCGTCCGCGTACTTTTTATGCCGCGCTTATGGATTACGGTTCCTCCCTTAAGCGCTCAGGGGTGAAGCTCAATGCGCAAAGCGCGCAGTATAAGAAGCAGCCTGCATTTAAAGGCTCCTCCCGAGAATTGCGCGGAGCTATCATTCGGCTGCTTCTCGATCGTCCCTATAAGGGAGAGATGCTTGCTCGCAAGTGCAAACGCCCTCTTTTTGAGGTGGATGCAGTGCTCACAAAGCTCAAGAAGGAAGGGTTAGTCGAAGAGAGAAAGAAGATGTTTTCTCTCAGCCGTTAAACGCCGAGAACGACTGGAATAACAATGGGGCGTTTATTGGTCTTTTCGAAGAGGAATCGAGCGACGGCGTCGGTGACATTATTCTTAACGTAATCGAAGTTAACCGGTTGCATGCCCCTGGCCGTGTCCTCGATAGTCTTTTTAATAATGATGCGTGTCTGCTGCAGAAGCTCTTGGCTCTCGCGTAGATAGACGAACCCTCGTGAAATAATGTCGGGCGATTTGCGCAGTTTGCCGGTCTTAGGATTGACGGTCGCGATGATGACAAACATTCCTTCTTCAGCGAGCATTTTCCGGTCACGGATGACGACCTCTTGGATATCGCCGATAGAAAAGCCGTCGACAAGCCGCAAGCTTGAGGGCGCCATTTCTTTGCGGCGCAGGAGCTTCTGCCCCTCCTCTTGGATTTCTACGATGGTGCCGTTGTCGGGTACCACGATATCTTCCTCGGCACGCCCGCATGCTTTTGCGATTTCCGCATGGGTGCGCAGCATGTAATGGTACCCGTGGACCGGCATGAAGAAGCGGGGATTAATGTGTTGATGTATCCAGACGGTCTCATCGCGGTTGGCGTGGCCCGAGGAATGGATGTCCATAGTTTCTCGGTGGACGATCTTGGCTCCTTGTCGGGAAAGATTGTCCTTGAGTTTCTGGACCGCGCGCTCGTTACCGGGAACTATTGAAGAGGAAAGTGCCACAACATCGCCTTTCTTTATTTTTACGTATTTGTGGGTCTTAACCGCCATGCGCATGAGCGCTGCAAACTCGTCGCCTTGCGCGCCGGTTGCAAGGATAAGGATTTTGCTATCGGGAAGATGCTCGAGCTCTTCGGGTCCAATGAATGCCTTGTCGGGAACTTTGAGCATGTCGAGCTGTCTCACGATCTCGATATTGACCTTCATGCTGCGCCCTTCGATGAGGATCTTGCGACCCTTGGCGGCGGCATACTCGATGATATGCATGAGGCGCTCGAGCTGCGAAGCGAACGTACCGATGATAAGGCGCCCCTTTGTCGTATCGATGAGCTCCTCGAGATTCTTGAGAACCGTGCTCTCCGGAAGCGAAAAGCCAGGCTTCTCTACGTTGGTAGAATCCTGCATGAGGAGGAGCACTGTCTTGTCTTTAAAGAGGGCGTACTCCTTTTCCTCTGACTCTGCGGGAATACCATTTTCGTTCTCAAGCTTAAGGTCTCCCGTGTGTACGATCCAGCCGTAGGGAGTCTCCACGATGACCCCCATCGAATCGGGGATAGTGTGCGTCACTTCGAAGAACCGCAGTTTCAAATCCCCGACTCGTATACTCTCCTCAGTTTCCACTTCGCGGATATCGAGGGGCTTGAGGTGTTGAAATTCCTCCTGTCGTTTGCGGATCATTACTGCCGTGAGGCGGCGGGTGTAGATCGGGGGATACCCGATACGATCAATGATGTAGGGGATACCGCCGATATGATCGAGGTGGCCGTGGGTGATCACCACCGCGCGAATTTTTTCGGCGCGATCTTCAAGATACTTGGTGTTTGGAAGTATGTAATCGATGCCCGGGGTATCCTCCTCGCGGAATTGGAACCCGCAGTCGATAATTACAATATCGTTGCCATACTCGATCGCGACCATATTGCGACCTATTTCCTCGACCCCGCCGAGCGGTATGACGCGGATGATTCCTTCCTGGATAGGAGGAATAGGTTTTTCATCGCCGTTTCCTCCCCGATCCTCCCCGTTGCGGGGAAGAATGGAGGAAGGCTGCGAAGAAATGCGAGGACGGAAGGTCTGTCTGCTGCGTCCTCCTCCTCGTGGGGGGAATGAACGTCGACGTCCGCGCCCTCCTGCGTGAGCGAGCGGGGAGTAGCTTCGGGAACGTCTCCCTCGGGAGTGCGGATTATTGCTGCTGTTGCTGCTGGGGTGTGTAGGTTCCATACTAGTGTTAATAATTAATTAGTTTTTCCCGCGAAAATAGGCCAGACATGATCGGTCTGCCGATACCAATTCTCGATCGTGTCGAAACGGTCGCTCGGATTGTCGATAGGGCCTATGGCGATTCCTTCTATGTCGCTTGGCACCACGTAGACGAAATCCGGGGAATAAAGAAATACCGCGGGAGCATCGGCAGCGATTTGCGCCTCTATTTTTTGGTAGAGGGCCTCCCGCTGTCCAAGGTCGCTTACGGTGCGCAGCTGCTCCACTAGAGAATCAACCGTTGAGTTCGCATAGAGGGCAATGTTGAGGCCTGGATCGTTACGCTGGCTCGAATCCCAGAAGGCGAAAAGATCGGGGGTGCGTCCGACGACCTCTCCGAATAGAAGGGCGTCATACTTGCGGGGCCTTATGACATTTTCGGAAAGATCTCCTTGGGCGTAGACCTCGACATTGACCTGCGCTCCCATACGCGTCCACGCGGCTTTGAGAAATTCTGCGGTTGCAGAGAGTTCGGGAACATCTCCTGTTGAGAGCGTGAAAGAAAGCTCTGTCGTTTGAGCATTTTTTCCGCTTCCGGTTGTTTTTTGCAGTACCCCGTTTGAACCAAGCGTCCAGCCCTTGGAGAGAAGTTCCTTCTGGGCGGCAAAAACCAGATCGCTCGTGGTGGTGGCGGGAGTATAAGGAGTTCCGCCGAGGGCGGGCGGAATGGGTCCTACAAGGGGTGTAGCGTATCCCGCGAGCACACTTTGAATAAGAGCGCTGCGGTCTATGGCGTCTGAGAGAGCTTGTCGCACCGCTGGATCGCGCAGCACAACGCTTTGATTCTGGTTAAAGAAAACTCCGAATACGCGGCTAAGAGGCACCGAGAGTACGGTAGTGCCGGAGACCGAGGGCAGCGATTCGGAGGAAATTCCACTCGCGCCCTCTACCGCTCCCCCTTTTAGGGCGGAGATAAGATCATCTTCACTTTGGTAGAACTTGAGAGTGAGGGTGGTGATGTAGGGTTCCCCGAGCGCGTAGGAGGGATTTGCGGTGAGGGTATAGGAAGAAGCTACCCCTGAGGAGGTGCGGGCGATGCTTCCTACTTCGTAGGGACCCGAACCTATGGGTTGCGTATTGAGTTCGCTGAAGGGAAAATCCTCCGCGCTCACATTCTGCCAGAGTGCTTTGGGAAGGATGCCCATGGTGAGATTGGCGACGAAGGGAGCGTAGGGCTTCTGGAGCGTAAAGACTACTGTTTGTGGGTCGGGCGCCTGCACGCTAATCCCTTGCCAGTTCGCCTCAAGCGGACTTTTTATTGAAGGATCCTGGGCTTCCTGTACCGTAAAGACAACGTCATCTGCGGTCACCGGTGTTCCATTTTGGAATCTCGCATTAGGACGGATGTGGACCGTGTAGGTCTTTCCATCAGGGGAGACATTGTAGGAGCTTGCAAGATCCGGGGTATAGCTCCCGTCTGGAGCGGCTCTCAGAAGCCCCGAGTATACCAATGCGGTGAGATCTTCATCGGAATCGGAGATTGCAAGAAGTGGATTGATAAAGCGGGGGCTGCCGATGACCCCTTCGGTGTAGGAGCCTCCGCGCGCGGGTACCTTGATAAGAAGGGTGCCATTGAGTATTGCGATAAGCCCTATCCCCGAGGCGATTATGAGGCCCGCAAGGGTGTAAAAAATGACCCGCCCCACTGGGCTCAGCGACCCTACTATCTCGTGGGCTCGTTCAATGGGGCGTATGCGCAGGAGGGTTGGGCGTCGTGTCCGGTCAGGCATTGAGAAACTAGGATAAAGGAGAAATAGAGCGAAAATCTAGTACGGCACGGCACAGCGGCGCGTGCGTAGGTATGCGTGTGTAGAGAATTATACTATAAGAGCGAGAAATGCAGAGAGTGCGAAGAGAATACCGATAATAATGCTCGAAATGAAGAGGGTACGCTCAAAGCCGCGTCGCGTGTGGTAGCTTGCGGTGAAATTGTCGCCTCCGAACGCTCCGCCCATCGATGCTCCAGTCTGTTGCAGGAGAATTGATGCGATAAGGAGCACCGAAAGCACTATCTGTATGTACGGGAGAACCCCGTGCACCGTCATTGCAAGCCACCATAGCACAAGGCAGAGTGGGGCGCAACTTGACGAAGAATATACTTTTCTTTATCTTGATACCCTAATTATCGCGCCCTTACAGGGTCACGTTAGTAAAATTTAGAGTCATTTAGTCCCTATGAAGAAAGACAACAAAGGACAGGCATCTTCGAAGAAAGAGGGTGTCGGTATTGTGCCTCTTGGCGACCGGGTATTGATAAAGCCACTTACTCCGGAGGAGGCTGGCCGCACGCTCGTCTCGGGGATTATCATTCCTGAAACGATCGACAAGGAGAAATCGGAGCAGGGAAGGGTAATAGCGGTGGGTCAGGGAAAGCGCTCCGAGAGTGGTTCGCTTATTCCGCTCTCAGTCAAAGTAGGAGACAAGATTATGTTCTCCAAATATGGCTATGACGAAGTGAAAATAGGCGGTGTCGAATACCTTATGGTGAGCGAAGCGAGCATACTCGCAATCCTTAAATAATTCTTATCGGTAATTACGTTTACGACTATGGCAAAGCAGATTTTGTTTAATGAACGCGCTCGCAGGGCCCTCAAGATAGGTATCGACAAGGCAGCCAATACGGTCAAGGTCACGCTCGGTCCCCGGGGGCGCAATGTTGCGCTCGATAAGGGATACGGAGGTCCTACGATCACCAACGATGGCGTGTCAATAGCCAAAGAGATATCGCTGCGCGATAAATTCGAGAACATGGGCGCAGAAATTGTGAAAGAGGTCGCGAACAAGACCAACGATGCTGCGGGCGATGGCACAACGACCTCGGTTCTTCTTCTGCAGGCCATTGTTTCCGAAGGCATGAAGCACACAGAAGCGGGGCTCTCCGCCATGGGGGTGCGCGAAGGGATAGAGCGGGCTTCCGCGGAAGCGGTAGCGTCGCTGCGCTCCCTTGCCAAAAAAATCCAAAGCGATGAGGAGATCCGCCAAGTGGCTACTATCTCGGCAGAGTCCCAAGAGATTGGAAAAATTATCGCCGATACGATCAAGGAAGTAGGAAAGGATGGCGTGGTTACCGTCGAGGAGTCGCAGTCGCTCGGCATTGAGAAGGAAGTGGTTGAAGGCCTTGAATTCGATCGCGGCTACGTTTCTGCCTACATGATCACCAACAGCGAGCGAATGGAAGCGGAGATGCGCGACCCACTCATTCTTATCACCGACAAGAAAATATCCTCAGTCCAGGAGATTCTTCCTATCCTCGAGAAGATTGCCCAAAGCGGAAAGAAAGACCTTGTGATTATCGCCGAAGATGTTGAAGGGGAAGCCCTCACCACGTTTGTTCTCAATAAAATCCGCGGCACCTTCAACGTTCTCGGGGTTAAGGCTCCAGGCTACGGTGATCGAAAAAAGGAACAGCTCCAAGATATTGCAATAACGACTGGCGGCCAGGTTATTTCCGAGGAAGTAGGAATAAAGTTCGAAAATGCAACGCTCGACATGCTCGGACGGGCCAATCGGGTCATCGCTACCAAGGACGCGACTACGATTGTGGGTGGCAAGGGCAGCAAGAAAGAAATCGAAAACCGCGTTTTGCAACTGCGCAAGCAAATAGAGAGTACTGATTCGAAGTTTGATAAAGAAAAAATGGAGGAGCGTCTCGCGAAGCTCGCAGGAGGTGTTGCAGTTATCCGTGTGGGCGCTGCAACGGAGACCGAGATGAAGTATCTCAAACTCAAAATTGAGGACGCAGTCAATGCTACCAAGGCTGCTATTGAGGAAGGAATTGTTCCCGGCGGAGGCACTGCGCTTGTCAAAGCAGCTCATAAGCTTTCTCTCTCTCTTGAAAAGGAGGGTTCAAAGATGACGCCCGAAATGCGAGTAGGCTACAGTGTGGTTCTCAAAGCCCTTGAAATGCCCTTGCGTCAGATTGCCGAGAATGCCGGAGTCGATGGGGGAGTAATCGTCGAGAAGGTCAAAAACGGACGCGGAAATGCAGGCTACGACGCCATGAAGAATGAGGTCATTTCCGACATGCTTGCTGCCGGCATTGTCGATCCGGTCAAGGTTGCTCGCACTGGCCTTGAGCGTGCAGCGTCCGCTGCCGCTATTCTCCTTACGACTGAGGCGGCCGTTGCCGAAGAACCGAAGGAGGAAAAGGGTGCCCCTCCTATGCCAGGCGGGGGAATGGAGGACATGGACTATTAATCTCAAAACCGCCCTCTCGGGCGGTTTTTCTGTTGTCCTCATAAAAAACGACCGCAGAGAGGGTTCTCTGCGGTCGCCAGTCGGTTTCTTCAATGTACGAGTGCCGATGATTGGATGAACTCGCGGTGATTGGGGAGAAGATCGTTGGTCATTCCCCTTATCGATTCAGCCGAGAAGCATGTTGATTCGAGGTGCTCTCCCTTGGAGCCCCAACAATCGATGATGCCTTGTCGGTGTCGCGCTATGAGCTCCGGCTCAAGCTCAAGGCCAAGAAAGTAGCGTGTGTGATCCGACCGAGGTTGTTCCCCGAGAAGATGCACCTTCGCCGTGAGGTCGGGAAGCCCTGAGACCATAATCCCGGTCTCTTCCTCAACCTCCCTGATGAACGCGGCAAGCAGGCTCTCGCCCTTAATGACGTGTCCTCCGGGAAGTTTCCAAAAAAGAGGACGTCCCGCGCTTCGCTTACTCGGTTCCCGCAAGAGGACGAGATAATTTTTGCAGGTGAGTACGGCTATTACCGCTCCTTCCTCTTTGAGGGTTTCGGTGATTTCGGTAGTCAAAAGAGACTCCCTTGTTCCTGATGAGCCGCACCATGCGAACTCTGAAAATATAATATAGTATTTTTACGCATTGTCAATAGTTTAGCAGAACGTTGAAAATGCTATTATTTGTCCATGCTTATTGTCTATATTGTCCTCGCACTCGTCGTCATTTTCCTTTTTTGGATGGTGTTCGGGTTCAATCATCTGGTGCGGCTCACCCAGCGCGCAAAGGAAGCCTGGGCAGATATCGACGTGCAGTTGAAGCGCCGCTACGACCTCATCCCCAACCTCGTACAGACTGTCAAAGGGTATGCGGCCCACGAGCGGGGAGTGTTCGAGAGCGTGACGCAGGCCCGAAGTGCCGCGATTGGTGCTCAAGGACTTGCCCAAAAGGGGCAGGCGGAAAATATGCTCTCCCAGACGCTTGGCAAACTCTTCGCGGTCGCCGAAGCCTACCCAGACCTCAAAGCCAATCAGAACTTTCTTGAACTCCAAAGGGAGCTTGAGGATACTGAAGACAAAATCCAGGCGGCGCGGCGCTTTTACAACACAAACGTCCGTGACCTCAATACCTCAATTCAAAGTTTCCCGGGCACTATTATCGCAAGTATGTTCCATTTCTCCGCGATGGAATTCTTTCAGCTTGAGAGCGGCGATGCGGCTGCTCGAGAGCCGGTTAAAGTACAGTTCTGAGTTTTTGTTCTAGGTTCTTTCGGACTCTCTTTATTGAACGAGTCCTTTCGATACGCTAGGATTAACCGCACTCTTCTTCCTCAAGCTCTATGGCACCGAACCTCTACACCCACCAGACCGAGAATGTCGCGAAGACCTGGATACTCATGGCCGTATTCTTGTGTATTGTTATCGCCGTCGGATATGCCGCGGCGTGGTATTTTAATTCTTCGCTGATACTTTATATCGCTGTACTATTCGCCCTCCTCACCAATATTTGGAGCTACTGGAATTCCGACAAGGTGGCGATACGGATGGCAAGGGCTACTCCTGCTGATAGGACAGAGTACCCGGAGCTTTTTCGGGTCGTCGAGAATCTCTCGATAACCGCAGGGCTTCCAGAGCCCCGCATCTATATCATCAATGATCCCTCTCCGAACGCTTTCTCGACTGGAAGAAACGCTAAACATGCTGCGCTTGCGGTGACCACCGGCCTTCTTTCCATGATGAACAAGGACGAACTTGAGGGAGTCATCGCTCACGAACTCTCCCATGTAGGCAACCGAGACATACTCGTCTCCACCATTGCCGTGGTGCTCGTCGGGTTCGTGGCTCTACTTTCGAACTTTTTCCTGCGACTCTCGTTTTTTGGAGGAGGTAATAGCCGAGAAGAGCGGAGCAATCCACTGGTCGCGATCATTGCCATCCTTTTTATCGTTCTTGCTCCGATTATTGCAACACTCCTGCAGCTCGCTGTTTCCCGGAAGCGGGAGTATCTCGCCGATGCCTCAGGGGCGCTTCTCACCCGCTATCCGGAGGGGCTTGCTTCGGCTCTGCAGAAGATAGGGGAGTATGGCGCGCCAATGCGCAAGCCAAGCAACGCAACCGCCCATCTCTTTATCGCCAATCCCTTCGGTACTGCCTCAAGGGGCAATATGCTGGTGCGACTCTTTTCGACGCACCCCCCGATTGAGGATCGCATCAAGGCGCTCGTCGGGTAGCATGCAGAAGCTTCTTATTGCGACATCGAACCCCGGCAAGGCCGGAGAATATCGCCAAGTACTCTCAGAGCTGCCTTTAAAACTTGTTCTTCTGTCTGACCTCGGGCTTTCCTCAATAGAGGAAACAGGAGCAACCTTTGAGGAAAATGCCAGACTTAAAGCAGAGAGTTACTTTCAAAAATCAGGTCTTCCCTGCATCGCGGATGATGGCGGGCTTGAAGTGGACGCGCTCAACGGTGAGCCGGGAGTAAAAAGCCGCCGATGGAAGACGGGGGATGAAAATGTGACCGACGAGGAATTGGTCGCGTATACACTTGAGCGTATGAAAGGAATTCCTGATGAAAAGCGTCGCGCACGTTTACGTCTTGGTATGGCCTTCGCTGATAGAGAAGGTGAGATTTTTACCACGGAAGCTTCGATCGAAG
>JAGWOD010000008.1 GCA_028871115.1 Patescibacteria group bacterium
AGGATTTCGGAACGCTTCAGGTCGCCTACATGGCCCCGACTGAGATACTTGCCAAGCAACACTTCGAGTCATTCATAAAATATTTTGAGGTGATGCCTCTAAACATCGGTCTTATCACTGGCTCCGGAGCCTATAAATTTCCCTCTAAGGTACGCAAAGGAAGCGCAACATCTATTTCACGCTCCCAACTTCTCAAATGGGTAAGCAACGGTGAGATTCCGATACTCATCGGTACCCATGCACTCATCGAGAAAGCCGTCCGCTTCAAGCATCTGGGCCTCGTCATCATCGACGAACAGCACCGATTTGGCACCAACCAGCGCCGCAAGCTCGCGCGCAAGGAGAAACGATTGCCGCATCTGCTTTCTATGACTGCAACTCCCATTCCCCGCACGCTTGCTCTCACCTTCTACGGAGATCTTGACCTAACGCTCCTTGATGAAATGCCCGAAGGACGAGAGCGGTGCATCACCGAAGTCATCCCGCCGAAAAAACGTGAAAAGGCATACGATCGGATACGCCAAGAACTTGAGAATGGTCGCCAAGCCTATGTTATTTGCCCGCGCATCGATGAACCCGACCCTGAGAAAGCTTTCGCCATCATGGCGAAGTCAGTGAAGGAAGAAGCCAAGCGGCTCAAGCGCGATATATTTCCGGAATATGAAATAGAGATCCTCCACAGCAAGATGACATCTGCTGAAAAGGACGACGTGATGCGACGTTTCGCGGAACATACAATAGACATCCTCGTTGCAACGTCGGTGGTTGAAGTAGGAGTAAATGTTCCTAATGCCACGGTCATTCTCATCGAAGGCGCTGAGCGTTTCGGCCTTGCGCAGCTTCATCAATTGCGCGGGCGTGTCATGCGCAGCATCCATCAGGCATACTGCTTTGCCGTGACGGAGAGCACGGGAGAGAAAACCCTTCAGCGACTGCGGGCATTTGTCGATGCCAAGAATGGTTTCGAACTCGCGGAGCTCGACTTGCGCCAACGTGGAGCAGGAGCTCTCTCCGGGAGCAGGCAGTGGGGGCTCTCTGATGTCGGTATGCAGGCACTCGACAATCTACGTCTCGTTGAGGCTGCACGCAGCGAGGCGCGCGCACTTATTGAGAAAGATGCGTCACTTGCTGCCTACCCGCTTCTGGCACAGGCGGTTGAGAGGCGGGCTCTGACCTCTCACTTCGAGTAATGGTGGGCGCGCTAGGACTCGAACCTAGAACCGCCGAGGTATAAGCTCGGTGCTCTACCATTGAGCTACGCGCCCGTGAGATAAACTCTACCCGAAAGGTTCTCATCGTGCTATGTCGATGCAATTTTTTGAGATTCTCCCATTACAAAAACCCGCCCCCGGTATTTCTCGGGAGCGGGCAGTGGACTAAGCGGCCTGGAACTTCTGCTGTACGGCACGCCGGAGGTTTCGCTCGGCGAGCGGTTCGTACTGTTCCTGGAAATATGGATGCTGAAAGATCGATGGACGATCGAGGAAACGCTGGAGTACTTCGTTTCTTCCGTTAAAGAAGGCTCGATCACTGGGCACCACCCTGCGGTATTCCTCGCGAATAGCAGCTCCGTACGCGAGAAATTTATTCCAGGGCGCCGTGAAAGAGGTAGCGATGTCGATGTCCGCGACGAGTTGTTCGTCGTTATCGACAAGACCGGCTTCATGCTTGGTCCCGAGAATAAGCCGCTCGATACTCTCCCGAAATTCCGGATATGTATCCGCGAGCGCACGCACTGCCATGGCAGCGCTTTCCTCCTCGTTTTGTCCGTGAGGAGCGCCTGGATCGTATTTGATGTCGTGGTAGATGAGAGCCAACTCCACTGACGTCGGATCCTTCGCGAGCCCGTAAATTCCTCGCCGCTTGAAGAGCATCAGGCACTCCTCGATGTGGCCGAGGTTGTGATACCGGCGATGCGGTTCCTCATAATAGGCCCTGATTTGGCGAAGGAACGAAGCCGGATTACGCGCTGAACCGCTTCGACGCCACACACGCTTGAATTCCTCGTCGAAATCCGGCGTGTCAGTTTCGGTCACTTCATACATGGTCACCCCCAAGGTGCTAAAGCCGGCCGTATGGTAGCACGAGGCGACGCTATTACAAGGGAGTGAAGGTAGCCCCAAAGAGTCTTATATGTGCCCAGTAGAAGCCGATGACTCGATGATTTCTTTCTGTTTGGGAACAATGCCGTGAGCAATAAGGATCTTCTCAAACTCTTCGCGTTCAATAGTCTCTTTCTCAATGAGTGTGTGTGCGATCGCATCCAATAGTTTTCGATTTTCCTTGAGAATTGCGGTAGCTTTATCCTCGGCCTCACTAATGATACGTTTGACTTCCGCATCTATCTCCGCCGAAACCTTTTGCGAATATTCCTTGTTGTCGATTCCTGCGCCGAAGAGCGCGCGGCCGCCTTCTCCTTCAAGCGCGACAGGGCCCATTTTGTCACTCATGCCGTAGCGAGTCACCATATCGCGCGCAAGAGCGGAGAGCACCTGCAAATCATTGGAAGGACCCGTCGTTATATCGCCGAACACAAGTTTTTCTGCAATATAGCCTCCGAGCGATACAGCGATATCATCAAGAAATTCTCGCTTGCTTTGCATGCGTTTATCATCAAACGGAAGTTTGAGCGTATAACCCGCTGCACGCCCCCGTGAAATGATAGAAATCTTGTGAACAGGATCGGCATAAGGAAGCACCGAGGAAACAAGCGCGTGGCCTCCCTCGTGATAGGCAGTAATTTCTTTTTCCTTGGGTGAGAGAACGTGAGATTTACGCTCAGGGCCAAGCATCACCTTCTCGATTGAACGAATGAGGTCATACTGGGAAACTTTTTTCCGATTCTCGCGGGCGGCAAGAATAGCAGCTTCGTTCATGAGCGAATAAAGATCTGCACCGGAAAACCCCGGGGTACGCTCGGCGATAACCGAGAGATTAACATCCTCGGCAAGAGGTTTTTTGCGGGCATGAATGGCGAGAATCTCAAAACGGTCGTTGCGGTCGGGAAGTTCAATGACGACCCGGCGATCGAATCGACCAGGTCGCAGGAGCGCGGGGTCGAGAACATCGGGGCGATTGGTCGCGGCCATGACAATGACTTTCTCGTTAGGTTCAAACCCGTCCATTTCAACGAGTATTTGGTTGAGGGTCTGCTCGCGTTCATCATTACCGCCTCCCACCCCCGTACCGCGCACGCGTCCGACAGCATCGATTTCATCAACAAAGATAATGGAAGGTGCTGCGCGCTTTGCAGTAAGGAACAAATCTCGCACCCGTGAGGCGCCAACACCGACAAACATTTCTACAAACTCAGAGCCTGATATGGAAAAGAAGGGTACCCCCGCCTCTCCCGCAACCGCTCGGGCAAGAAGCGTCTTCCCTGTTCCCGGCGCTCCCATGAGAAGAATGCCCTTGGGGATACGGGCCCCGATATCGAGAAACTTCTTTGGATTTTTCAGGAAATCAACGATTTCAAAGAGCTCCTCTTTAGCTTCTTTGGCACCCGCAACGTCCTTGAACGTCACTCGCTGGTTGCGATCGCCCGGATCAATGACCCGAGGGCGCGACTGCCCGAACGTGAAGGCCTGCATGCCTGCACCACGCACCTGCCGGGAGAGATACCAGACGAAGAAGATAATAAGAAGGAAGGAAACAATGAAGGGCGCGAAGGTTCCGATCCAATACTCAAGAGAGCTTTGCTGCTCGACGGTAATCGATACTTTAGCAAGTTCAGGAGGAGTCACGCCGTAATTGGCGAGAGTCTGCGAGAGCGCGTTTTCCGCCTCTTTCATAGAGAGTTTCTGCGTCGAGCTCGCATCGTTATAGGTGACCGTGAGATTCTCTCCGTTAACATCGATAGAACTCACCTTCCCCGCTTGAATATCCTGAGCAACTTGGGAGATAGGAATCGTCTGCTGAGTCGCTCCAGTGCCACTCGAGACATAGGCGTAGATGCCTGCAAGAAGGAGCAGCACCAAAATGCTCCCTCCGAGATTGATCCAGAAGTTATCTCCCTGCGGAAGCTTAGGCATCTGAGGACCCCGCTTCTGCGGAGGACGAGGGGGCACTTTATCACCTCCCTTTTTGGGCGGTGTTTGAGGGGGTTTTTGGCCCGGCATGATGGAAAGACAATACCAGAAAAGCTCAAAAATGCAAAAAATACAGTGCCGATTTTACTTCTGTAAATGCGTGCTCAAACAGTGTTATAGTCATCGCATGAATCTGATCGAGCACAAAAAAGCGCGCTTCAACTATGATTTCCTCGAGCACTACGAGGCGGGAATTGAGCTGCTTGGATTCGAAGTCAAAAGTGTGCGCAAAGGAAATGGAAAGCTTGAAGGATCCCACGTGGTAGTGCGAGACGGAGAAGCATTTATCGTAGGCATGAGTATTCCTCCCTACCAGCCACTCAATACTCCACAAAGCTACGATCCCGAGCGAACAAGAAAATTGCTCCTCACGAAGAAAGAAATAGCTCTGCTTGCGGGATTCGAAGGTCAAAAAGGATTGACAATAGTGCCAATTGCACTGTATAGTAAAGGACGAACGATCAAACTCTCTGTGGCGATCGCCCGCGGGCGAAAGAAACATGATAAGCGCCGCGTCATTAAAGAACGCGAGAGCCGTCGAGAGATTGAACGGACTTTGAAAAATAAATAGGTTTAGGCCTTCCCGACATGCACACGATTACTCGCGCGCAGGTCGGGGATGATCGGCCTAGACAATGAATATGCAGTCGAAACTGCGAGGCAGAAGTGGAATTCTTCTTTAAAAATTCCAAACCAATAACTGCCAAGTCAGTTGCATCGCCGTACTTTACGGCGAATGATTTTGCGTTCGCTACCGCTTCGGCGTAACGACGCGACACCCTCCGCGATGCGCCCGTAGGCGCGGGGTGTGTTATATCTTCGGGCTCTGCCGGACGGTTGCTTCACCGACCGCGCAAGATAATGAAGCTTGGGCTCATACGATTTTGTCCGCTTCGCCCGTATGAGCTGAGATTTAAAACGGACTATGCTTCGTAGATGTTTCTTTTGCCCTTCATTGCACGGCGGTTCGATTCCGCCCATCTCCACTAAATAGAAATACTAAGGGTTTACAGTAAAAAAAGACCCGCTAAAAAGCGGGTCAAGGATAGTATGGCTCTTCGAGCACATCCATAGAAAGCCACGCGACGCCTTCTTTTTTGAAGCCGAGTTGTGCGGCTCCTGCCGGCGTGAGATCAAGTGTGCGCCCCGGTATATAGGGACCGCGGTCTCTCACGACGACAAGGAGGGATTTACCGTTGCGGGGGTTTCTGAGCTGAAGGATCGTCCCGAACGGAAGGGACGGGTGCGCCACACTGTAGGGATTACGGGGATCGAAGACTTCCCCATCAGCCATATGGCTATGTGGCCCTTCATACCAGCTCGCTTGAACAAACGTCGCTGCTTGAGTCTCCCCCGCACGCTCGACATATATATAAAGAACGACAGCCACTGCCGCGACGAGCAAGAAGGGATTATGCTGCATGTTACTTCTCCACGCCGAAGTTGTTGATGAAGCTACTCAAGCACAACCATATTGAACACACTATGAATAGCGACGTACGTGGACCATATTTATTGCATTCTCATAGGTATCGCTGCGTTGCGGGTGGGGATCTTTTGAGATATTCTGGACCCTGTCGTGGATAGCACCCGCATCAATCATCAAATCCGCGCTAAGGAAGTGCGTGTTATCGGCCCCGAAGGAGAGAACCTCGGGGTTATTGCGCTCTCGGAGGCCATTGCCCGCGCCCAGGAAGTAGGACTTGATCTCATCGAGATATCTCCCAACGCCAATCCGCCCGTTGCAAAAATAATGGATTATGGTAAATTCCATTACGCAGAACAGAAAAAGCGCCGTGAGATGAAGGCCAAATCCCACGCCACCGAGACCAAAAGCGTCCAGGTGAAGATCGGGACGGGAGAACATGACCTCGATCTCAAGGCACGCCGGGCGGCAGGATGGCTCTCAGAGGGCCACCGCGTCAAAGTAGATCTGTTCTTGTGGGGGCGCTACAAATACATGGAGTTCGGGTTCCTCAAGGACAGACTTGAGCGATTCCTTAAGCTCATTCCTGCCGAGTACAAACTCGCCGAACCCATAGGAAAAAGCCCCAAAGGTCTCTCAACCGTCATCGAACGCAGCACGAAGAAATAACATGAAAACAAGCAAGGCATTTACGAAACGACTTAAAATAACGCGACGCGGGAAGCTTATCGCGCGCCGACCGGGACAAAATCATTTCAATGCGAAGGAAAACCGCTCAGGGCACATGGACCGCCAGCGCACCCAGGTCATTTCTCTCACGAGCAAGGTACGACAGCGCTACATCGGCACTGCTGCCCATAACGCCCGGTAATAATCAACTATGTCACGAGTAAAAGGAGGAATAATCGCGGCCAAGCGCCGCCGCAATATATTGAAGCGTGTGAAAGGCTATCGCTTTTCCCGCTCCAAGAAAGAGCGCGCAGCGCGCGAGGCGATAGCCCACGCCGGAAAGTATGCATTTGCCCATCGCCGCGACAAAAAGAACGATTTCCGCAGACTCTGGAATGTTCGTATCAATGCGGGACTCGATGGCATAAGCACTACCCTCTCCTACAGCCGCCTCATGGGTGGGCTCAAAAAGCAGGAGGTAGCACTTAATCGAAAGATGCTTGCAATGCTCGCCGAGAAATATCCCGAGACATTCGCACGAATTGCCAAGAGAATAAGCGCCTAAAGCAACAAAGAGAACGCCCCGGATATGCTCCGGGGCGTTTTTCTATTCAGCAGAGCTCAAGGTCCTCCGGCAGACAACTGACGATGCAGAATCTGCCAAGCGGCACGAGCGTTCCATCGCAAAACATGACGACGGCAATCAAGATCTTGTCGTGGTTCCTGCGCTTGTCCGGGGTAACAAGGACTCTGCCGAGGGCTGGCGGTAGTACCTCACGGCAATGTTCCTCATCCCAAAGTCTCGGATACTGCACCCGGCGTAGTGGATCAGTGCCTGCAGTGATGGTTTTCTTGCCGCAGGAGGCTATGGAGCGTGCGGTGAGTCTTACCTGCGTATTTTTCCGCAGGTGCAGCGATCTCATTGGCATTGCTAGCCTCAAACTAAAAGAATCCTCACGCAACCATACGCGAGGATCTCTAAAAGATCAATGAATCAATTATGCCAGCCAGGTTGGACGGGAAGGATGGGTGAGAGTTCTGCTTTTTTAAGATAGGCCTGCGCACGATGGACCTGATCGCGCTCGACCAATTCAAGCACCCGCTCGACGAGTGCCTTCGGATCGCTGTCGAATATAATTCGGTCTTTCCCGCCGCGGTGCGCGTTATCAAGTATCATCTTGATGACTTTGTCGGTGGACCCGACGTCCTCGAGAATACCCACCGGCTTCTCGTCTTCAAACGCTATGGTGAATTCATGGATAGTGCCCATGCGTCCGCATCCGAAGAGCACGGCATCCGAGGAGCGGGTGAGAATGAGGTCGCGGCCGGGATAGCCAAAGCCCGTATAGATGATGACATCCATGAAGTCGACCGGGAGATTATAGACTTCAATGTGCTCGCGCTCAGAGGAGCCGGGAGAGAAGCCGATCGAGAGGCCGTCCATCTCTTTAGCACCGATCGCCGACCACATAGGGAATCCAGTGGTCGCTCCCGTGACGATGATAGCTCCTTGCCGCACGATCTCGCGGCCAAGCGCTTTTCCTTTCTCGAAAGCATTGATGCCGCAGTAGGCGGTTTCGGCCGCTCCTGAGACGCAGAGTTTTATCTGATTGTGTTCGCGAGGAAGTTTCACTACAAAATAGTGTACCACCGGAACACTGAGGCGCAAAAAAACCGCTCATATGAGCGGGTCTTTTGCGGACTTCGGAAGCAAGTGTCTGGCGTTAGCCAGGTGGGTGCTCTATGGCACATGCCGAGGCCTGTGCGCACCTCGAGCTCCCTAAATATGTGTTTAAGGACATTTGCCTCCGCTGTCCTACCCTACTATACCACGAGCACTCTATAGAAGTTTCAACAAAGCACTCCTCTCGAGACACAGCGCCTTATTCGTCAACGCCGAAACGTTTGTATTTAAAGCTTGGTTTCTTGCTGAACCAATGTTCTATTTCATATTTCGCCTCCTGCGGCGTCTCGCTCGCGTGCACTAAATTGTATACGGCGCGGCGCTCGGCGTTAGCATTAACCGGCGAATCGTTCGAGTAATCTCCCCTGACAGTACCCATTTCTGCGAGGTAAGGCATGGTGGGGCCGACGATCTTGCGGACCATATCGACGGCATGTACCCCCTGGACGATCATCTTAACCATCGGGGCAGAGGACATAAAATCCATGAGCCAGGTGCGCACGGTCTTCCCTATCTTGATGAGATCGCTTGTACCGAAATCTTTCTTAACATCCTGTCCGTATTTGGCATAGGTGGCGGTTGTTTTCTCACCGAGACGACGTATCCATCCTTCGTCCTTCGGATAATGATTGTCCATCTCCGCGCGGGAGGCTTCGAACATCTCAAGCGCCACGACTTTGAGATCCCTCTGTTCAAAGCGCTTAATGATCTCTCCTACAAGTCCTTTGCGTACACCGTCGGGCTTGATAAGCACGAAGGTGCGCTCTTCTTTAGGGGTTGCCATACGCGGGAAACTATACACTACCCCTTCCGGGCAAACAAGAAGTTAGGGCTAGCGGGTGATAATCTCCGCTCCTTCTTTGCCGATGAGCACGGTGTGTTCAAAATGAGCACTGCGAGAGGCGTCCTTAGTTCGATAGGTCCACTGGTCCGGATCGAGCTCTATCGCTCCTTTTCCGAGCGTGAAAATTGGTTCAAAGGCGAGTACCATCCCCTCGACGAGAAGCTCGCCCCCTCCTTGCGTACCAAAATTCGGGACAAAGGGAGATTCATGCACCGCCCTGCCCGTGCCATGGCCACCAAGATCGCGTACTACCGACAGGTGATAGTCTTTGGCGACTCTTGAAACTGCTGCACCTATGTCTCCCGTATGTACTCCGGCGCGGGCGGTGGCAATTGCCGCATCGAGGGCTTCACGTGTGGCCTTGATGAGCCGCTTGGCATCCGCATCATCCGCTCCGACAAGTTCGGTGCGTGCCGAATCGACGACAAATCCTTCGTAGATAAGGCCGAGGTCAAGTGAGACGACGTCCCCTTTCTTGAATATTTTTTCTTTGGTGGGGAGACTGTGCACCACTTCGTCGTTCACGGAGACACACAGTGTCGCAGGATAGGGCGCCGAGGCCCCCTCGGGGGTGTAGCCAAGAAAGGCGGGCTCTGCGCCTCGCGCGCGTATTTGCGCTTCAGCAAATGCGTTGAGCACTTCTGCGGAAACTCCCGGGCCGCAGCGCTCTGCAGTTTCCCGGAGCACTTCGGCGAGTATCTTCCCCGCAGTGCGCAACATTTTTGTGTCTTTTTCGCTCTGGAGTATCACAAATTTAATTTCGCGAGAATATCTGCATGGATAGCTTCGATAGAGCGCTCGCCATTTATATCGAAGAGTTGGTAGCCTTCCGCAGTCTTGAACCATTCGATTACCGGAGCGATTTGGGCGCGGGTCCAGGCGAGGCGGTTGCGGATGCCATCCTTCGTATCGTCATAGCGAGCGCGCTTGAGAAGACGCTCAATCGCCACCTCGTCGCTGATTTCTATGACAAACACCGTAGTACTTTTTCTGCGGTAGAACTTGATCGCGGTATTAAATATCGCCTCCTGCTCTCTGGTGCGAGGAAATCCATCAAAAATAAGGTGCTCGTTGTCCTTCATTGAAGTGACGAGGAGTTCCGACATGAGATGGGTAGTGACAAAATCCGGCTGAAGCTCTCCCCGAGCCATGGACGCCCGTACCATATCCTGGGTATACCCTTCTTCCCTGCCGAAGGTACGCAGTGCTTCACCCGCTTCAAAATGCACAATGGGACGCGAAGAGTCGTTCTTCTTTAAGAACTCTTTGAGTAGATTGACCTGTGTCCCCTTGCCGCAGCCTTGGGGCCCTAAAAAAACAACCGTGCGTTGCTCCACCAACCTATAGTAGCGGGGCACTGTGCAAAACGCAATTTATGACTCGCGCTCAATACGCGAAATGATATCCGAAAACTCCTGCTCTACCTCTCCAAGTTTGCCGTAGACATTCTCGATAACATACTTCGCTTCGCTCTTGAAGGAGAGCTCCCGTTCGTAGCGCTTGTGACGCTCCTCAAGCTCTTCCTCGCTCATAGGTGCCCGCTCGAGCATGCGTTTGGACAGGTCCTCCCACGGGCCACCATCAATAAATATGTATACGATGTCGACTTCGGGAAGAAGCGCCCGCAATTTTTTTGCTCCCGCTACTTCAACCTCACGCAGTAGGGTCTTCCCTTCGGAAAGCGGTAGAAGTATCTCCCGTCGCAGAGTTCCGTAACGGTGTCCGCCGTCTATCGATACCCATTCGAGGAACTCTCCTGCACTGACAGCTCGGGAGAATTCCTCCTCAGCCACGAAATGATATACCTCCCCTTCCCGCTCGCCGGGGCGTTTCGGGCGAGTCGTCCAGGAGATAGGAAATACAATGGAAGGAAAGTGCTTTTTCGCGTAGGAGATGAGCGTACCTTTGCCGCTTCCAGGGAGTCCGACGACAAGGATAAGCGTACCCTCTTTCTGCATAGATCCTCTAATACTCCCGTATAGAGAGCTGCGCGTCTACACGCCGCGCGAGATCAAGTACGACAGATACGACGATGAGGAGAGCCGTGCCGCCGATCGTGAGCGATTGGATGCCCGTGAGCCCTTGGGTGATGATCGGCAATACCGCGATAATACCGAGGAAGAGCGCCCCTACGAAGGTGATGCGTGTGATGACCTGGGCAAGATACTCAGTGGTCGAGCGGCCGGGGCGCACTCCAGGGATGAACGCGCCGCCGCGCTGGAGCTGCTCGGCGATCATATTGGGATCAAAGGTGACTGCAGTATAGAAATACGTGAAAAGAAAGACGAAGATGAAATAGAGAATGCCGTACCACGTTAGATTTTGGAGAAACGAGAGAACCCCCTGCGCTATATGAGCAAGCAGCGGATGCGCGGTCGAGGTCGCAAAGAAGCTTGCTGCCATCTGCGGAAGAAGAAGGAGCGAAAGCGCAAAAATGATGGGAATAACGCCCGCCTGATTAAGACGCAGGGGAAGGTAGGTCGAGGTGCCGCCGTAGACCTTGAGACCGCGCACCCGTTTTGCGTAGGTGACCGGGACCGGTCGCTCCGCTTCCGTGACATAGACCACCGCAGCGATAATGGCAAGCGCCGCGATAGCAAAACCAATATAGGAAGGGATCTGCGACGCGTCGAAGGAAAAGATGGTCTGGCTAAGCGCTTGGGGAATACGCGCCACGATACCTGCGAAGATGATGATTGATACGCCATTGCCGAGTCCAAATTCCGAAATAAGTTCGCCGATCCACATAAGAAGAATTGAGCCGGCAGTGACTACCAAGGCACTCACGCCGAATTGAAACGCGGTAATGGAGGGCAATATTCCTTCCCTCTCAAGAAGGATGAGAAATCCCACACCCTGGAGCAGAGCAATGGGGAGCGTAAGGATACGCGAGTATTGGCTGAATTTTTGCCGGCCCGCTTCTCCTTCCTCCTGATAGAGCTCCTTGAGGCGCGGAATGAGGAGCGTGAGAAGCTGCATGATGATTGAGGAGGTGATGTAGGGGCCCACACCGAGAAGTACTATTGAAAGATTGGAGAGTCCCCCGCCTGAAAACAGGTTGAGGAGTCCCAGAAACTGCGAACTAGCGAAGAAACTCGAAAGCTGGGCGGCATTGACTCCAGGAACAGGGATAGCAGCAAGTATGCGAAATACAAAGAGCGCCCCCACGATAAAGAGCATGCGATTGCGCAGCGCCGTATCAGTGAAGAGGAGCGCGAGTTTTGCGGTAAATGCCTGCATGGAGCGAATTACTGGATATTACCTCCTTGTTTCTCTATCTTCTCGCGTGCTGAAGCTGAGACGACGCATCCAGCGACTGTGATTTTTTTGGTGAGCTCCCCATCGCCAAGAATCTTTACGGCGATCTTTTCTCCGCGGCGCTGATGGACGATGCCCCTCTCAACAAGCACCTTGGGATTTACGATATCACCCACATTGAAGAGACGCTCAATCGTGCTCACATTAACCACCATCGGTTTATCTTGGATGCTGAGAAGAGTGTTTTTTCCACGCCCGCGCAACTTCGGAAGTTTTTTGAGCTCTTCACGCACCGCAGGGCGGATGCGATGGCCCGCGCGTGCCTTCTGGCCCTTAGTGCCACGTCCTGAGGTCTTGCCGCGGGAGCCTCCTCGGCCGACGCGCTTTTCTCCCTTGTTGGGGGTACGACGTTGTAGTTGGTGAAGCTGCATATAGTTATACTTTGAGGGTTTTGAGCGCCTCTATGGCGGAGCGAGCGTTATTGAGGCCGTTCTTGCTTCCAGAGTGGAGCTTCGCGATGACGTCAGTGATGCCCGCAAGCTCAAGGACCGATCGTATTGAAGACCCTGCAACCAAACCGCGCCCTTTGACCGGCATTATAGAGACTCTAGAAGCGCAAAATTTCGCGGATACCTCATGTGGAATCGAGGAATTTGAAGTGAGCGGAAGGGTGATAAGAGATTTCTTTGCAGAGCGCACCGCTTTGTCTATCGCAAGCGAGGTATCTCCCGCTTTGCCGACACCGACCCCTACCTTGCCTTTCTTGTTGCCGATGATAATAGCGACCGAGAAAGAAAAGCGACGTCCGCCGGAGACGACACGAGCGACACGGCGGATATTGATGATGCGCTGATCAAATTCGCTACGCGCGCGCGGCGGACGAGCGGAAGGGCTGCGACGTCCACGTCGCTCGCGACCACCTCGGCGCCTCTCCCCCGGCGCCCCGGAGGGAGAAGCAACTGGCGCCACCTCCTCAGGAGTCTCTACCGCCTCGGGCGCAGCGACAATGTCATCGGTCTTTTGATCTTTTACTTCAGTATCCATACGTAATTAAAATGTGAGACCTCCTTTGCGTGCTGCTTCAGCAAGCGCGGCGATCCGGCCAGTATAGCGGAAACCTCCCCGATCAAAAACGACGCTCTTGATGTCCTTGGCTTTGGCGCGTTTGGCAATCTCTCCACCAAGCCAGACTGCAGCGTCCGTTTTTTTATCTTTTGGTTTCTCCTGTGTCGATCCTGAAATAATTGTCTTACCGGCAGTATCATCGATAACCTGCGCGTGAATATAGCGGTTGGATTTATACACGCTGAGGCGTGGACGCTCAAGGGTGCCTTGAACCCGAGCGCGGATACGTGCGTGGCGCTTTTCTCGTCCTATCCGTTTTGTTGTTGCTTTCGGCATATATTAGGCGGCTTTCTTACCCTGCTTGCGACGGATAACTTCTCCCTCATAGCGAATTCCTTTGCCTTTGTAGGGTTCCGGTCTCTTGAGCGCGCGAATGTTTGCTGCGAATTGCCCGACAAGTTCCTTATTTATTCCCGAGATCGTGAGCAGGCTTTTATCTACTGTAACCGTGAGTCCTTCGGGGATAGCAACTTTGACCGGATGCGAGAACCCAAGGGAAAGATTGAGTATCTTGCCTGCAACGTCCCATTTATAACCGACTCCTTCCACAGCAAGGCGTTTGCTGTAGCCCTGCGTGACGCCCTGCATCATATTGCGTATGTGGGAGACATAGGTTCCCGTGAGAGCGCGGGTCTCGAGCGTCTCACTTCTTGGCTTTACTGAGACTCCGTCTGCCCCAACCATGACTTCAATCTGTGGATGGGAGGCGCGGGAGAGTTCACCCTTTGGACCTTTGACGCGCACGAGTCCTTGTCCTACGGACACTTCGGTTTTTGCTGGGATAAGTATGGGTTTTTTTGCGAGGCGGCTCATAAGAGAGAATTACCAAATTTCGAAGAGAATTTCTCCTCCAACACGCTTTTTTCGTGCTTCACTTCCCGAAAGAACTCCCGCTGGAGTTGAAAGGACGAGGAGTCCTTTGCCGTGTTTGATGGGGCGGATATCGCGCACGCCTTGATAGAGACGGCGGGACGGTTTGGAGATGCGCTTAACCCCGTTTATTGCCGGACGGCCTCCCGCCCCGTAGCGCAGTTCAACGCGCAGGGCGCCTGAAGTGCTGCGATCAACCTCTCCCACATACCCCTCCTGAGAGAGGAGCTCGGCGAGAGAGTGTTTCATCGAGGAAAAAGGCACCGTGACACGTTCATGATGCACGCGCGAGGCGTTTTGAAGACGAACCAGGAAATCAGCAATAGGGTCGTTTACCATGAAGATTTTCGCACACCCGGAATGAGACCTTCGCTTGCAGCTTCACGGAAACAGGCGCGGCACATTCCAAAATCACGCATGAACGCTCGTTTACGGCCGCACCGGAAGCAACGACGGACCACCCGCGATTTGAATTTCGGGGCACGGTTAGAGCGAGCGACAGTCGATCGTTTAGCCATATTCTACAGAAAATGCGCCCCTGAAGGGCACCTCGCAATATATGCGAAAGAGGGAGTAGTGTCAAACAAAAACGGCCCGACTAAGCGGGCCGTTGAGCCTCATCTTCCGAGGCTGATTGTTAGCTCCCCTGATTCCAAAAGCGCTTGGCGTAGCTGCCCGTAGATGCAGCTTTCCTCGAGGAGAACGCGGTCCCCCTTGAGCTTCCTTCCTCGCGTTGTCGGAATTTCAGGACAGAGATATACAAGCGTACTCCCCCCGAATTTCTCACACCCCATAACGGTGATGCGCTGAAAGCAAGGAACATCAGGATATTCCGACCGGAGGCGCCTCTCGGCGCCGCGCACGACTCGTTGGATCTCTTCCCAGACGTTAGCGTCAAGTGGGGA
This sequence comes from Patescibacteria group bacterium, assembly GCA_028871115.1. Classification (GTDB taxonomy): domain Bacteria; phylum Patescibacteriota; class Minisyncoccia; order Phycocordibacterales; family SBAW01; genus JAKALC01. The sequence goes on from JAGWOD010000008.1 coordinate 14,870, forward strand.
GTTCTCCCCTGCGGCATCCTCCCACAGGATGAGTGCGGGTTCGCTCATATTTCTCCTCCAAAGACCTTTCTGTTCTAGCTCAGTATACAAGAGACTCTGAAGTAAAAAGCCGCACTGCGGCGCTTAGGGCATTCCCAAGAAAATTATTTTTTGAATGGAAGGCCGAGGTATTCCAGATATGCACGGGCCTCTTGCTTTGTTTTGGCGGTCGTAACAATAGTCATCGACATACCGAATACATCTTTGAGTTCCTCGTCGGAGGTTTCAGGGAACACGCTGTGTTCTCGGATGCCGAGTGTATAATTGCCCATTTCATCAATGGAATCAGGAGAGACGCCTTTGAAATCTTTGGTGCGAGGAAGCGCTATGTGCACGAGACGGTTGAAGAAATCGCGCGCCCGGGCACCACGAAGCGTTACCTGGTAGCCTATCGTGTCTCCAATGCGAGTCTTAAAGGTAGCAATCGATTTCTTAGCGCCACGCGGGAGAGGTTTTTGTCCGGTTATCTTCCCAAGACGATCGGCCACGAGTTCAAGCTTGCCTTTTTCTTTGAGCATTTTTCCTACACCCACAGAGATGATGATCTTCTCGATACGCGGGGTCTGCATAGGGTTAGTCCACCCAAATTCTTTCTTGAGCGTCGTAAACGCGGTCTTTTGTTTTTCTTGTACCAATTCCATATATTAGGCGTGTTTTGCGCGACGCTTACTCTGGTGCTCCACACTCATAACTTTGCTCGCCTGAATAGCATGCTGCTTTTCAATAATTTGTCCGCGCTGCCCTTCTCGACGAGCACGTTGGTGCTTTTTATGAAGGCCCACCCCTTCTACCACGACAAGCCCCTCCCGAGGAAACGCTTGGAGCACTTTGCCGGTCTTTCCTTTCTCGTTGCCGGAGAGGATGACCACCGTATCGCCTTTTTTTACATGAAGTTTCTGCATACAAATGTTATACGACTTCTGGAGCCCGAGAAATGATGGTTTGGAAGCCGAGTTCCTGGAGCTCGCGGGGCATAGGTCCGAAAATACGTCCTGCCTTAGGTTCATTAGGACTCTTGCCCGCTCCCTCGATGATGACCACCGCGTTCTCATCGAAACGCAGTACCGATCCATCGCGTCGCTTGAAAGGCGCCCGCTGCCGCACGACAACGGCCTTAAGCACATCCTTCTTCTTCACACTCTTGCGTGGCTCCGCAGTTTGGACCGAGAGCACGACAATGTCGCCGATGTTCGCATAGCGTTTCTTTGAAGAACCTAGCACCTTGAAAATGCGTCCGATCTTGGCGCCGGAATTATCTGCAATGGTGACAATGGAGCGAGGCTGAATCATAGAGTTATTCGAAGACGATCTCGAAATGCTTGGTCTTGGAGAGCGGGCGGCATGAGCGTATGAGGACTTTATCCCCTTCTTGAGCTCGGTTGCCAGGATTGTGCACGGTGAAGCGGGCCGTCTGCTTGAGGTATTTCTTATACTTCGGGTGTTTGACGAAGCGCGACACTGCAACGACCGCGCTATCTTTCATCTTGCTTGAGACAACGACCCCCTGAAAGGTTTTTCGATTTTTTTTCGTTTCGGTTTCCATAGTAGTTATGCCTTGTTGCGAAGGGAGAGTTCCGTGAGTGCCCGAGCTATCTCATGACGCAATTCGCGAGCGAGTTTCACATTGCGACTTTTGCTTCCTGAGGAGGAAAAGCGCGCAAGACGAAGCTCCTCGCGTCTATCATCGGCAAATTTCTTTATCTCTTCGATTGTTGCAGTCTTGAAATCCATACGTTAATGCATGCGGGAGACAACCTTAGTTCTGAGCGGCAATTTCTTGCCCGCTTTGGTAAGCGTCTCGATGGCTTCAGTGGCACCCACACCATCCACTTCAAACAGAACGCGGCCTGGCCATATCTCAACTTCATAGCCCACCGGATCACCCTTACCTTTACCGAGCTTCACTTCCGGTGGCTTCTGGGTAAACGGTTTATCAGGAAAGACACGGACCCAGAATTTACCATTTTTGCCGAGGCCGCGCACGACAACCTTCCTTGCGCTCTCAAGCTGATTGGAGCGCACGCGGGCGTGGGTCATCGCCTTAAGGCCGTGGCTTCCAAAGGCTACCGTCGTGCCGCGGGAGGCAACGAGTGCACGTTTCGGATTGCGCCGCATGGTGTGCCATTTTCGATATTTAACTTTCTTGGGAAATAGCATGGTAGTAAAAATTACCGGCGTGTTGCTGCGCGGCGAGCGGGCGCTGCTTTCTCTTCCTGAGCGAATACTTCTCCTTTATAGATCCACACCTTTACTCCAATCTCGCCATAGGGAAGATGCGCACGCTCACGTGCAAAATCGATGTCCGCTCGGAACGTCTGGAGAGGCACTTGTCCTTTCTTGAGCTCTTCGCGGCGGGACATATCCGCCCCTCCGAGGCGCCCAGCAAGGCCAACACGCACACCTTTGACGTCGCGGTTAGCCATTACTTTATCAATGGTCTGTTTGAGCACGCGGCGAAACGGTAGACGCTTCTCAAGCCCCTCGGCAACCATATAAGCGACGATTGCAGCATTGCTCTCCGGCGAGCGAATTTCCTCAATATCGAGCTTGAGCTCGGGCACCGGAAGCTTCTTTCCTCTAAGAAAGGAAAGAATATGGTTCTTAATCTTCGTAGTGCCCTCTCCTGCGCGGCCAATGATGAGTCCGGGGCGGGAGGTCTTGATAAAAATACGCAGCGTCCCTGCACCACGTTCAAACTCTATGCTGCCCACATACATACCGCGCAAAAGCTTCTGAAGCTCTTCGCGCAAAAGGATATCGGCCTTCAGGTTCTCCTGATACTTCGCTCCCGTTGCGAACCAGCGATGGCGCCAGTCGCGCAGAATGGTGAGGCGGTGAGAATATGGATTGACTACCTTAGACATATGATTATGCGGCAGGAATCTGCTTCTTTGCTGCTCTGCGAGAGAGCTCAAGTTTGATGTGGCTCGATTTCTTGCGGATGAGCGAGGAAGAGCCGCGGGCGCGGGGCGAAGAGCGTTTGAAAACAATTCCCCTGCCTACTTCTATCTTGGAAATAACAAGCTCTTCCTGCATAAGACCTTTTGAGCGAGCGCTCGCAACGGCGGAGCGGATGAGTTTGGCGAGGGGCGCTCCAGCACGCTTGGGCATATGCTCGAGCATCGCAAGCACATCACTTACTTTCTTTCCTCGAATGGAATCCACAACAAGCCCCACCTTGCGAGGGGACTGACGATAATTGGAGAGTTGTGCGGTCGCGTCGGCCATATATCAAAATTATTTCTTGCTGGCCGCATCATCAACTGCAACTTTGGCGGCTTGCGCGGCGGCAATCTCAGCTTCTTTGCGCTTCTGTTCAAGCTCTTTTTGCATCTTTCCTCCGTGGCGCTGGAATTTCTTAGTTGGGGAGAATTCGCCCAAACGATGCCCCACCATATCTTCCGTCACCAAGACCTCAATATGTACCTTGCCGTTATATACGCCGAATTTGAAACCCACCATTTCAGGCGCAATCTGGCTGCGGCGGGCCCACGTATTTATAACCGCGGTACTTGCCGGCTTTTTACCCTCAATTTTTTTGAGGAGTTTTTCGTCCACGTAGGGACCCTTTTTTAGCGATCGCGACATATTCCCAATTGAAAACGCGCCAAGAGCGCGAGTGGACGTTAATGTATCGGAAAGAAGAGCGAGTGTCAAATTCAGACTTATATATAAAAGAATTCCCGCTGGGGTAACCCAGCGGGAATAAGTTGAGACAAAGACCGAAGTTAAAACATGGGCGGGGGCGGAGGAGGTGGAGGTGGAGGTGGCGGTGGAACTGAAGCAGCTGCTCCGCCGTGTGAGGCAGCAGCACCGCCGCCAATTGCTGCCGTGATGACAACATAGGAGACGATGATGGCAGCCCCCGCGATGACGAGCCGGAGTCGGTAGGTCGATACCAGACCGCTCCGTATCGGAAGCACCTTTGTGCACGCACCCTGGGGTGAGCACAGAAGCCCGTACTGGGACATGTCCTGGCCGCTCACCGTCGGTGTGCCATACACCGTAAAGGTATAACCGAACTGCAACGGTTGAACGGGCCCCAATTGCAAATCGGTGGGCGCCTCCTGAGCACTGGCAAGCGACGTGAACAGTATGATGCCGACCAGGACGGAAGCGATGAACTTCGTAGCGAAGATCTTCATCGCCCACCTTCCTGACTCGGTGCTTCAAACTGCGCCGCCGTTACGACGCCACATGTCCGGGTAGCCGGATAACAGGCAATCGGGGGAAATTCGGTTTCCCGATCCCAAAGCTCGAAGGCACCGCCCGGCGTCGTCGACACCACGCTGTTATAGTAATTTCCGTCGCTCCCCTGTCCGGATTCCATACGGGAAGTGACTGTGCAGCCAGCGAGCAAAAGCCCACAGACTGCGATCGCAAGGCCTGTCCGGGCCATGGCTGACTCCTTCTTTTCAATGTTTAAAGGCCGGGATTGGCCTTTTTCCTAGTATTATTTACTCTATATTTAGTATTTTGTCAAGAACCCCGCCTGAGGCGGGGTTCTGATCCGATACTATTATTGTGCCGTTCGCTTCTTACCTACCTTCCGGCGAGAAACAATGAGAAAGTTGGAGTACTTCTTCGGCGTTCGAGTCTTCTGCCCTTTGCCTGTGGGTCTACCCCACATTGAAACCGCGCGTCGGCGTCCGCGGCCTTGGCGACCTTCGCCGCCGCCGTGTGGATGATCGACAGGGTTCATTGCAGTGCCGCGCACCGTTGGTCGGATACCGAGCCAGCGCGAACGGCCCGCTTTTCCTATCTGGACGAGCTTGTTCTCAGGATTTGAAACTTCACCTACGGTTGCGTAACAATCCGCAAGAACTTTTCGCACCTCACTTGAAGGCATCTTTATATCAACATAGCCTCCATCCTGCGCCATAACTTCGATGTG
>JAGWOD010000009.1 GCA_028871115.1 Patescibacteria group bacterium
TTCGCCGTCAGACCAAAACCGGTATTGGCCGAGGCGGCGGAAGAATCAATAACAATACGGGTTACACCGCTACTTGTGGCATAAATTGGCGTAGTCCACCCAGAAAAAAGCGAGCTACTGCCACCACTGACTTGCAAGGCGGTCTGTGGATTGTTCGTCCCAATCCCCACATTTCCTCCCGACACGACGAGTTGGTTGTTGCCTACTGTGAGTCCGTTTGAGACAAGAGAGAGAGCACCTGAAGAATTGAAAGTGCTTGTGGCTGTGGCTCCGAAGTACGCATTGTTGTAGACGGAAAGTTCTGTAGTGGAAGCGTTTCCCTGGAACTGCTGAAGAGCGGTGAAGGTATTGGTGGTAGTGGTGCCGAAGGAGGTAGAGAGATTGCTACCCGAGAAGGTAAGGCCGTTGCCGACGGTTGCTGCGGCCAGTTGGTTACTGCCGTTGGTGTAGAGAAGAGAGTTTCCTGCAAGATCTTGGAGTGTGGTGATTCCTGAGACGTTGAGGTTGGTGGTGGAGGCGGTGCCAGTTGCCGTCAAATTAGCAAGAGTGACGTTACCGGAGAATAGTCCATTGCCTTGGACGGAGAGGTTGGTGGAAGGGGTGGTGGTGCCGATGCCGACGTTGCCACCGTTAGTGACGTCAAACCATGGCGCACCCCCTACACTAGAAGCTAGGTAGACTTCACTATTAGTGCGCGAGAAGCCAAAGACTGCTTGATTACCGCCATTCTCTTCAAAACCAAGATATGGATCACCAGAGGTATATGAATTGATGAGGAAGGAAGTATTTCCAATCCCATTTAGACCAGTACCGTTTGGTAGGGTCACTGTGCCAAGAAATCCTACATTCCCAGTAGTATTACCGATCTGAGTATTCCCAGTTCCTGAGTCACTTAAGTAAAGGGTCCCCGAACCCGTAGGGCGAATAGCGAGATTGGTGTTAGCAGTCGTATTGGTGATGATGCCACCATCCATATAAAGATCATTGCCAGATTTAAGATGAATACTGCCATTAATATCAAGCGCGTACGCTGGACTTGTTGTTCCAATTCCAACATTCCCTCCATAAGGATTGAGGAGGACGTCGTTGGTAGTGCCGGAAGAACCAATAATGAAGTTGCCAGAAGCCGAACCAATGGGACCGCCAAAGGTCGTGGTGCCGGTTCCCGTAAAGGAAGTCGCTCCGGATACCGATAGAGTGCCCGTTGCGGTGATATTGGCGGCAGTCAGATTGCCGTTGAAGAATCCGCTACCCGCGACTGACAACGTGGCAAAGGGAGAGGTAGTGCCAATCCCAACATTCCCATTGCCAAGGACTGAAAGGATGGAATTAGTGGAGGAGGCGGTGGCGATGTTGAAGATATTAGTAGTGGTGTTGTAGGTGGAGGTGGCAGAAAGGAAGCTCCCGGAGCCCGTGACATCAAGTGATCCTCCTGCGGTTACTCCTCCGGTGAAGGAAGCGTCGACCGCAGAAAGGTTGTTGCGTACTGACAGCGTGCCCGTTTCAAGACCACCCGTCTCGAGCTGTTGGATGTAGGCGCCGCCGAGGTCCCAGACTTCGAAGGCGTTGGTAGTGTTATATTCAACAATGTATGCGTTACGCCCCTGGACATATAGTCCTTGTGCAGATGAATAATTAAGAGCATTTTTACTAATTTGAGTGGGTGAAACGGGGTTTGAGATATCCCAAACCTCGAAATCGTCGCCAACAAAATATGCGTACCTTCCTTGTACATAGACAGTAAAGCCAGTGCTGGCTAGCGTACCAGTGCTTACGCGAGTCGGAGAATGTGGATTCGATATATCCCAAATCTCAAATATATTGGCAAGGTCGGCAACATACGCATAGCGGCCTTGAATATAGATGCCACGAGCCCCATTGGTAAGCGAACCTTGTCCCACCCGGACGGGAGCAGCGGGGTTGGAGACATCCCAAATTTCAAAGCCGTTGGTAACATTTGTATCAGCTATATAGGCATAATTGCCCTGCACACGGATATCAAAACTGCCAGAGTTGAGCGTGCCTTGTCCCACCCGGACGGGAGCAGCGGGGTTGGAGACATCCCAAATTTCAAAGCCGTTGGTGGTACCATTATCTGCGATATAAGCATAATGGCCTTGAATATAAATGGCCGATCCACCTTGGTTAAGAGTATTTTGTGAGACTCTTATCGGAGCAGCGGGGTTGGAGACATCCCAAATTTCAAAAGAATTATTGGTACCTTGATCGATTATATATGCATAGCGGCCTTGTACAGATACCGAGAAACTAGTTCCATTAAGGCCAGTGCTACTTATCCGCACTGGAACAGCAGGATTGGAGACGTCCCAGATTTCCAAATCTGAGGAGAATCCATTGCTTTCAACTACATATGCATACCGATTCTGAATATAGATACCTTGACCATTTATACTAAGAGTATTTTGACTCACGCGCATAGGGGTGCTGCTTCCCGATAAAACCGTAAGCTGGCTTATTGGCGAAGCATTTTGTCCTATGACGAGCTGGCCGCTATTGCTCAAAGATAGCAGCGTGGTCGTTGCATTCGCAGTCGAGGATCCAATGGCAAAAAGCGTGGTATTGGTGGAGCCATTGTTGGCTTGAATGGAGAGTGTGGCGAAGGGTGAGGAGGTTGCAATACCAAGGGACCCCGCAGTTGGGAGCTGGAGGGTTTGAACTGCAGTACTAGTGGCAGGAAGCGTACCGAAGATAAAATTGCCAATATTAAGTTGGTTGTTTGCAGTCCCGCTTGGGAAACGAGTGTCGTTACCAATGCCGATATTATTGCCACCACTGGTGATGTAACCACCAGAGAAGGCTTGGTTGTATTGAGGACCAATAAGGATGTTTCCGTAGCCTGTGGTGTTGCTATAACCACTCTGAAATCCGAGGAAAGTATTGTAGTCGGAGTTGGTCAAGAGATTGTCGCCTGCATCGTAGCCAATTATCGTGCCGCCTTGGTTGAAGTAGCCGCCGATGTTGCCACTTGCTGCCTGAAATCCTTCGGCAACGGTGCTAGTGGCGGAGACGTTGTGGCTAAGTGCTTTGTAGCCATTCGCGACATTACCGCTGCCAGTTGTGTTGGAGAAGAGAGCTTGGTAACCATTCGCGACATCGGAGGAACCAGAGGTATTGAAGTAGAGAGCTGAGGATCCGTTTGCAGTATTGGTACCGCCGGTAATGTTGGAGTAGAGCGCTCGGTAGCCGGTTGCGGTGTTGGAAACACTAGTGTTGGAGTAAAGTGCTTGGTAACCAGCCGCAGTATTGAATCCACCAGTTGTGTTGGAGTAGAGAGCTTGGTATCCGAAGCCGCTGTTTAGTGTGCCACTCGTAATAGCCTGACCGGACTGAAGACCAAGAAACGTATTGCCTACAGAACTTGAACTTGATGCAGAGAGGAGTTGTATGCCGCCGAGAGTCAGAAGAGTGGAGGTTGATTGGCTTTGATCGGCCAAATTAAGCTGGCCGACAGAGTTGAATGATGAGGTCGCCGTCGCGCCGAAATAGGCATTGTTATATACAGAGAGTTCTGAGGTGGAAGCATTGTTGAGAGAGAGAAGACCGGTTGAGGTGAGATTTTGGGTGGTAAGAGTGCCAGTCGCCGTGATATTCGCAGCCGTTACGTTACCCGAGAAGAGTCCATTGCCTTGGACGGAGAGATTGGTGGAAGGGGTGGTGGTGCCGATGCCGACATTGCCGTTCAATACATTTGCGTATGAACCGTTGAGATCAATCAAGGGCCCAATACCCCCTGTGACACCAACACCGAGCTGCACATCAGAGAGACTCGTTGTACCACTGGAGCCAATCTGCATCAGGTTTGAACCTCCCCCGGCCAATCGAATAATCCCCGATTGGTTGTTAACGGTATCGTGAATTACAAGGGAAGGTTGCCATGTGCCCGCGGAATCAATATTTATTCCTGTCTCACCCGGGCCTGCACCAACAGTCAGTAAGTTACTGAGAGATTGCGTCCCGATGCCAACGCGTCCATTCGTACCCAGATACAATTGGCTGTTATTGACACCAATGCCACCCTGGATGCCGAGTGTGGTTTGCGGCGAGGTGGTGCCGATACCGACGTTACCATTACTCGCTACAAGGAAGTTGGTCGTAGTACCAGTGAGAGTCGTTGTCGCGACCGAAAAAAGTGGAGCGCTGCTGTTCCATGCACCATTGACTGAGAGAAGACCCCAGGGAGAAGTCGTACCAATACCAACGTTGCCGGTGTTGTAATAAATATTGCTTCCGTTCGTTGCCCATTGGCTACTAATGAAAGGTGAATTATTTTGCAGAAGTACCCCGTTGAAATTAAGATTGCCATTTACGGAAAGTCCCCCAGCAAACGTGCTTGTGGATGTATTGGTTACAGAAAGGTTAGTGAGCGTGGTAGTGCCAGCAGAAAGAGTGCCGGAAAGCGTACTATTACCCCCAACAGCGAGAGTGCCAGTCGCCGTGATATTCGCAGCCGTTACGTTACCCGAGAAGAGTCCATTGCCTTGGACGGAGAGATTGGTGGAAGGGGTGGTGGTGCCGATGCCGACATTGCCGTTGTTGAGAATAGTTGCAAGTGTATTGCTTTCTGTTCCGCCCGTGACGAATTCGAATGCGCCACCGCTTGCACTTGAGGCATTAAGAAGTGTGTGATTGCCAGAGGTCATTCCGAGCAGGTTGCGGCTGTTTGATGTAATCCATCCATGTACGGAGCCATCCGTGGCGGCATTCGGAAGATTTAGGTTGGCAGTCGGATTGGAAAGGATGAGGCTCCCGTTCACGTCGAGTGCATAGCCGCTGGTGGGGCTCACTGTTTGGATACCCAAGCTGCCCGCGATATATGCGTTTCCCGTCGTCGTCGCCCCGCCCGAGATAGTGAGGCCTCCGGCTTGGGTTCCATTACCAATCGTTGAGGAAGCTTCAGAAAGAAAACCACTCGGCAGAGTAAGGAAACCAGTCGAATCAAATGTGCTTGTTGCAGTCCCTCCAAAGTACGCCCGCTGGAATACTGAGAACTGCGAGGTCGATGCGTTATTGAGCGAAAAGAGCCCTTGGAAATTTGCCGCACCCGTCACCGAAAGATTTCCTCCAATCGACACTCCGCCTGCAAAGGAGGAGTTGTTCGTATTAGTGACCGAGAGGTTGGTAATGGTCGAGGTGCCGGAGGTCAGCGCAGTTATCGTGCTCGTTGATATCGTCACCGACCCATCGGGGCCAATAGCGAATTCCGTGGTACCGGTTGATGATGCCGCTTCAAAGAGATTGCCCGTCTGCCCTGCCACTCCCTCAAGGCGCAGCGTCGGTTCTGTCGTTGATCCCGATTCGTTCTGAATATAGGCAGCCTGGTTGAATTCAAAGCGCTTCGTCGTCGAGTTCCAGGTGAGGACCGCATTGGGTACCACGGTGCCGCGGAAGAAAATCAAAGAAGAATCCTCCGTATCGGCCGTGGTGTTGGAAGAGTTGATCGTAAAGGACGTATTGGTTGTTCCTCCGATCGAGGTCGATGCTGCGGAAAGGTTGTTAGCATCAAGCGTCCCGACATAGGCTTCGCGCCAGAAGAAGGACGGCGAGCCGAGGTCATACGTGATGTTTTGGTTTGGTACCAAACTAGAGTCAATGGTGGAGTTGACCGTGAGCGTGCCTGAGCTGCTGTTGCCTATGGTTGTCGAGTTGCCAAGCACCGTTGAATTTCCGACGACCGTGAGATTCCCGCCGACGTAGGCGTTGCTTGAAGTCTGAAGCACTCCCGGCGCGGTCGTTGCGATGCCGACCCCGAGCCCGCCGCTGAAGTAGCCGTTGCCGTTTACTGTGAGTCCGCCATTTGAAGTTGCGCCGCTGCCTATCGTGAGCGACCCCACCGTGCTTGAGGCCGCTGTGAGATTAGTCGTGAAAAGATTGGTTGAAGAGGCAGTCGCCGAATAGAGGTTCGTGGTCGTTGCGTTGGTGGTGGTTGAGTTGGTGACCGTAAGTCCTGTTAGCGTCGCGAGGGTAGAGGCAAGATTCGCAATCGTTCCCGTTGTTGCATTGAAAATCGTAGCGAATAGATTGGTCGAGGTTGCGTTCGTTGTTGATGCGTTTGTTGCAAAGAAGTTAGTCGAGGTGCCATTAGTAGTGACGCCATTCGTCGCGAACGAACTGGTGGATGTGGCATTGGTTGCAACTTCATTGGTAGCAAATGCATTTGTGGTTGTTGCATTCGTTGCAACAGAATTGTTCACGAACGCATTAGTCGTCGTGGCATTCGCGAGGACCGCATTTGTTGAAAAGAGATTGGTGGTTGTTGCTGAGGTGCCGGTCGCATTAACGAACGTGAAGTTTTGGAGCGTCGTCGAACCTTCAAGGAGCAAATTGGAGAGCGTTGTGAGTCCATTCTCAACGCGCAGGGTGTTTTGGAACACGACATTACCCGCGACCGTGAGGTCCCCTTGGTTATCAAGCGAGAGAAGTGTCGTTGTCGCCGAGACGGTGGAGGACGCAACGGCAAAAAGTGTGGTGTTCGTGGAGGAGGCATTTGCAGCAATGGAGAATTGGGCATAGGGGGTTGAAGTGCCGAGCCCCAAGTTGCCGTTATTTTCCTCATAGGTAAGACCGCTCCCTCCAAAGGCAACTCCACCCGCAAAGGTTGAGGTCGCCGCATGGCTTGTTGCTACGAAATACGGGGCCTGAATCGAGGAAGAAGCTGAAAGTGTGCCAACAGAGAGATTCCCGCCGAAGGTACCATTGCCCGAGACCGTGAGATTTCCACCCGAGGAAAGATCGCCTGAAAAAGAGCCGGTCGAGCCCGAAAAGGACGAGTTCGTTATGGTGGCCCCGGAGATCGAAGGGTTATTAATCGTAGTGCCATTGAGCTGGTCGATAGCGTTGGTTGCCGCGATCTCACCAGAGTAGTTCCCACCCGAGGGAGTCGAGGGAATGTAGTAGACCTGGGAGAGAATGGAGTTCTTAAGTTCCTGCAACTGCGTGGCAAGGGAATCTTGTGTCACACCGCTTTCAACAACAGTCTGCGTTTGCGTATGTTCGATAACCGGATAGGTGTTATACACCGGCTCCACGTAGCGTGGGGAAGCGATGACCTGTGCGATGGGAGAACTCGAAGTTGCGGAGGGCGCGTACGCAAGCGAGGAAGGAATATTGGTCGGCGCAGAAGAAGAGGTATTCTCCGAAGGAATCGAGGAGATCACTTGCATCGCGACCTGTGAGAGATTTCGGTTGAAGAAAGATCCAAAAGCATTAAACGCATTTTCGAATGTTTGCTCGGTGCTATTGGGTGCTGAGAAAAAATTCGAAGCGATACCATACTGCACCGCCGCAAGATTTTTGGAGGCATTGCTCGAGGGCAGGATCGGGGTGCGCACCATCGCGTACGCACCCCCCGCAAAAACTGCAAGTGCTACGAGTGTTGCGAGTGGCGTTGAAAGGGAGAGGCGCTCTAAAATGCCTCGCGGCAATACTCGAGGTAGAGGCACCGGGTCCTGTGCCAGAGATTCAGGATGTTTTTCTTCTGGAGCGAGTGTTTCTGGCACAGAAGATAATTCTTCTTGTTCGGGCGTAGGTTTGATCTGCGCAGAAGTAGAAACTGAGCGTTCAAGTGCAGCACTAAAAATAGCTTGAGCGACTGGCTTTTCGTGAAAAATTTGCTCGGACTCCTTAGTGACTGCGCCATTGCGATATTCACTGCGTCGGCGCTCAATGAGCTCTTTAACCCTTCCGTCCTTACGCTGTTTAGTTATAGACAAAAAGTCCGAAAGGGATTTTTCTTCGACAAACCATACTTTGCCTATGAAAACACCGTGTACTTTCCCCTGACGACACAGCCTCGCGATGTAATCGTTGGTAACGCGAAAACTCCTGCTCGCTTCTCGAGAAGAAATGTATCCAGGATAGGCTTCGTGTGTCGAGCCGAGTTCGCTCATTTAGTTTGAGAAATCTAGCTTGGTCGCCTGGCGACCTACCATGCCCTATGGTTCTAATGATAGCCCGATACCTTCTATTTTTAGGCATATTTTTGAGCCAAATTTTGTGGATAAGAGGCATCTAAAAATTTTCCTCCAACCCAAGAGAACTCACTCCCCTCCATGAGCCTGATTTGAATGATGATCTCGGCTAGAACTTCCGAAGGGTCGGCAATATGTAAGTCAAAACTAGTGCCACTACAGTTCCAGTGGATGATTTTTTATTCTTGATCAAACTACATCAAAAAAATTTTTACCAAGATTTTCAATCCATATCCGAGATAGATTGTAAATGAAGCTAATCTCGGCAGAATTACTCTCACGCTTTGCCGAGATTAAGAAACCGGACTCATGGTCCGGTTTTTTTGACCCAATTTTAGCTACTATAGGTCAATAAATAGGGATGGTAGAGAGAAACAGCTACCGTACCCCCTAGAACTAGGATACCCAGAAGTATAAGAATAATAACGCTTAAGGCTTTTCTTCCTTTCTTCTTATATATAGGGGTTAAGGTCGGCAAGACCTCAACAGCCTGGGATTTGGAAACCCGTATCTCCGGTGCTTTTCGGACAGGTGGAGTAGCTGGAGAAATCTCGGCAACAACTTTATTCTCTTCAATACGAATAGGGATATGGATATCTCGGCTAGCAGAGCTCGGGTTGGAAATAACTGGAGTGGATTTAACTTCCTCCGATATTGTAGGCTTGCTATCAGATTCATCCTCTTCTTCCTTAAGATACGTCATGAGCTGATGTTCCCTCTTTGGAAGATCCTTCACTACCTCAGGTATGGAAACTGCCTCAGCTGCTCTGCGCGGAAGTGGAGTTGATATTCTCACCTCTTTCTTTGCCTCATGAGGAGGTAAGACTATTTTCTCGATCGGACTCTGAGGCAGAACTTCGTGCATAGGCTTTGGAAGCACAGCAGACGCTAGGGTCGTCTTAGGAGCAACCTCGACATAATCATTCGTGGGAGGCTCCGGAGTTTCTACCCGAGCTTCCTTCTCTTCCTTCCGATATGGCATCTGGGCTTCCTTCTTCTCTTGCACATCGGCAATGCTCAGATAGTCGGTGAATGAATCAGCAAGTACGTACCACGCACGACCGACCTTCGTCCCCTTCACTTTGCCCGAGCGGACAAGTTGACCAATGTAATCGGAATGGTAGCCGTTCTCCTTCGCAGCTCGGCGTGCCGAGATATACCACTTACCCGAGATTTGTAATGCATCCATGCACCCTTAGTATATCGGGGCTACCCGAGAAATTAAAAAGGCTCCCAGTGGAAAAACACTCCGGAGCCTTGTAGCGCCCTCTATTTGAGCAGCTTCTCAAAAGCCTCCTTGAGTGCTGCGGGATTTGCTGAGCCTTTGCTTTCACGCATCCCCTGTCCTATCAAGAATTGAAGTGCTGTAGCTTTACCCGCTCGATAGTCATCAGCGACGCTCTGATGCGCAGCAATTACCCCGCGCGCGATTTCATCGAGTCGAGCAGAATTATTCTCCTGTAGAAGTCCCCGTGAGCTCGCGAGCACTTCTGGATCTTCGCTGCTTTCAAACATAAGCATGAGCGTATCCTTCCCACCGCGCGAAGAAAGAGAGCCCGCGGCAATCATCTGCATGAGGCGCCCGAACCGTAGAGCATTGCGCTCATCGGTGAGCCAGGAAGATGCTACTTCCCCACGCTCGAGGCTACCCGCGATATCGCTTGCGAGATAGTTGGACGCGCGAAGCGCAATATCCTTTGAAGTATGCTGCAGGACCATGTCAAAGAAATTTCCGAGGAGCGCTTCGCGCACGAACATATCCGCATCATCTTTTTTAAGACCCTGCTCAAGGTAGCGCTCGCGTCGTGCCCAGGGGAGTTCCGGGAGCGATTCCCGCAACAGAAGAGGAGAGAACTCTGGAATCGTGGAGAGTATGAGTTCGGGAAGATCTGGCTCGGGGAAATAACGGTAGTCGTGGGAGGATTCTTTTTTGCGCTGTGAGAAGGTGGCTTGCTTTCCCTCGTCCCAGCCTCGGGTTTCCTGTTCAATCATTCCCCCCTCCTCAAGCACTTTGCTTTGGCGCTCTACCTCATAGGCTATAGCGCGCTCGACGGAACGGAACGAGTTAAGGTTCTTAACCTCGACTTTGGTGCCAAGCGTATCGCCCGTACTTACCGAAATGTTGGCCTCAACGCGCATTTCCCCTTTTTCCATATTGGCCTCCCCCGCTTTGAGGTAGCGCAAAAGAAGCTGCAGTTCGCGGGCAAACGCGCCCGCCGTCGCCGCATCGTGAATGACCGGTTCAGTCACGAGCTCCATGAGGGGCACCCCCGCGCGATTAAAATCGACAAGGCTTCTATCCTTCTCATGGGTTGAGCGCGCCGTATCTTCTTCGAGATGCACGCGCGTTACGGAGACTCCTGCAAGCTTCCCGCCCGAGACGAGCGGGTCTTTGTACTGACTGATCTGATATCCCTTCGGGATATCAGGGTAGAAATAATTCTTGCGATCGAAATAGGTTCGCGAGGCAATCACTCCATCGAGGGCCGTGCCGACAAGAAGTATTTTTCGGACTGCTTCCTTATTAATGACAGGAAGCGTTCCTGGGTGCGCCATACATACGGGACAGATATTGACGTTCGGCCGCTTCTCATTCGGGTCATTGCGGCAACCGCAGAACATCTTCGAGCGGGTCGCGAGCTCCGCATGGATCTCGAGCCCTA
This sequence comes from Patescibacteria group bacterium, assembly GCA_028871115.1. Lineage (GTDB taxonomy): Bacteria > Patescibacteriota > Minisyncoccia > Phycocordibacterales > SBAW01 > JAKALC01. Next base: position 10,652 of record JAGWOD010000009.1, read on the forward strand.
TGGTCGGACGATAGGATGCCATTGGAGAAAACTATAACAGATGCAGGAGTAGAGAACCACGCGCTCAGCGCGCGGCGGTCATTTCCCGCAGAAGCTTGAGGACCTCATCCCGAAGGGCCTTGACCGACTCATCGTCGAGCACCGTCACGGTGTAGACGGGAAGCCCCCAGCCTCGAAAGGTCCCTGCAATGTCCTCGACATCGACACCATCTCGGCTGTCCGATTTTGTGAGGATGATGACTTCGGGCTTGCCCGCGAGCTCAGGGCCCCAGTGCTTGAGTTCCTCGCGCACAACACGGTAGTCCTCAACGGGATCTCGGGATTCCAGAGTTATGCAATGAAGCAGTAATCGGGTACGCGAGATATGCCGGAGGAATTTGCTTCCGAGCCCCTTTCCTGAGGAGGCTCCTTCGATAAGGCCGGGAATATCAGCAATGGTATAGCCATAGAGCGCACCGAGATTGGGTTCGAGCGTCGTGAAAGCGTACGCCCCGGTCTTCGCCGCCGTGCCCGTGAGTGCGTTGAGAAGTGTGGTTTTGCCGGCGTTGGGAAGTCCCACGAGTCCTGCGTCCGCAATAAGACGCAGTTCGATGCGAAGCTCTCCACTCTCCCCCGAGGCTCCGGGGTAGGCCCGCTCCGGAGAGCGGTTAATAGAAGATTTGAATACGCGGTTACCTGCTCCTCCACGCCCTCCTTTGAGCACGAGCGCTTGCTGTCCTTCGCTGAGGAGCTCATAGCGCTCGCCGGTTGAGGCATTGACGACAATAGAGCCGCGCGGAAGGTCTATACAAAAATCGCGACCGCGCTTGCCGTCCTTGCCGCGCCCCTCGCCCGGCGCCCCGTCCTCGGCCTTGAATTCTTTGGCGCCGCGATAGCGCGAGAGAAGATTAATGTCGGAGACCGCCCGCAGATACACATCACCTCCGTCTCCTCCATTTCCCCCTGCGGGACCGGACCACTCCTTACCTTTGAGATGGAGCCACCGGACCACGCCGTCTCCGCCTCGGCCTGCATGCGCGCGGATACTAAGCTCGTCGACGAAGGACATTACCAAATCTTATGCAACGCCCATACCACGACCGAGAGGATGAAAGAGCCGATAAGCGCCGGGAGGAATCCCGAGACGCTGAAGCCTGCAATGAAGGTCGAGAGAAACCAAAAGAGAAGCGCATTGATGATAAGGGAGAAGAGACCGAGCGTCAGGATAGTGATGGGAAGCGTCAGAATATTGAGAACGGGCTTGATGAAAAGACTAATAAATCCCCATATAATCGCCACGATGAACGCTGTGTAGGTGCTCGCGATTGAGATCCCCGGCACCACGTAGGCAATAAGGAGAAGGGCGCACGCTACTACGAGTAAATTAATAATGGAGCGCAAAAGAAATTTGGCCATATACGAAAGTGTAGAAGGTTACATGAAGTTGAGCAACCGGTCGTATCCGATGCCCCCGAAGAGCCCAAAGCCCCAGGTGACGAGAAGCCCCATATCTCCGAGTACCATAAGAATGCCAAGAAAGATCAGAATACAACCTCCTATCCACTGGAGCAGCAAGGCAGTGCGGCCGAGGTGGGAGACAAGACGGGCGCCGCGGTCGAGAAGAAGCGCGAAGAGAAGAAACGGGAGCGAGAGCCCGAGCGAGAAGATAAAAAGAAGAAGTGCTCCTTGCGCTGCGGTGGTTGAGGCAGATGCAAGAAAAAGAATAGTACCGAGAATGGGTCCGATGCAGGGGCTCCATCCGAGCGCAAACAGCGCTCCCATGATGAATGAGCTCTGCGGATGCCCCAAAGAAAGGAAGCGGGGCATGCGTGTCTGCCAGGTGCCGGAGAGCACAGGAAGGCGAAAGATGCCGAGCATCGTGAGCCCAAAAAGTATGAGAAGAAGACCCGCAAGCCGCGAGAGCGTATAGCGCCATAGACCGATGCTTCCTCCCAAGAGGGCGGCAAAGGTGCCAAAGAGAACAAATATCAGGGTGAAGCCTACAACAAAAGCGAGCGCGTTATAGAAGACACGAAAGCGCGCCCGTCCCCCCTCCGGGGTGCCCGCAATAAAGGCAAGGTAGCCCGGCACGATAGGAAGCGTGCAGGGCGCGAGAAACATGAGGATGCCTGCAATAAATGCCGCAGGGGCGAGCGAGAGCGGATCAGCAAGAAGCGTCATAGTGCTTCAACGATGGGCCGAACACCCTCAAGGAATTCTCGGTCCTTGGGGTGGGTAAGAAGCGTTTGTGCTTCTTCAAGCGATACGAAGCGCGCTTCACTTATTTCCCCGCCTGAATCATGCGGAGCAAGCGCCAGTACATCGGTATGAAAAAGGAAGAGGTGCCGCCGACGCTTGCCCCACTGTGTATTCTCCCCCACACCTCCCTTCCCTATCGAATAGCGCTCGTAGGAGCCAAGATCACGCAGCAATTTCAAATTCTCGAGACCTGTTTCTTCAAAAATTTCCCGGCGCGCGGCATCCATGAGTGTCTCACCCTGCTCCACCCCTCCTTTGGGGAACGACCAGGAATTGCCGTGCTGGCGAACAAGCACGATCTTGCCTGCCCTGTTGCGTACGATACCTCCGGAAGATTCTCTCTCCATATGCGTGCTCATTATAAACCGCTACGGGAGCGCGAGCACTGCGCTTACTCCGAGCGCCATGCACCAGAGAAAGAGAATCGCGAGCGACGCAAGAAACACTCTGCGCGCCCAGAGCGCTTCCCCACCGTCGGGTGCTCTGCGCAGGCACAAGAGAAACCACGAGAGTCCGACGACCCACATGAAAAAGAAGTAGGAGCGGCCAAGATACCCCAAAGGTGTGAGAAGTGAGGCGGCAATGGTGAAGAGCGCTATATAGAAGAGCATAGAGACTTTTGTGCGCGCGAGCCCATAGCGCAAGGGAAGCGTCGGAATCCCCGCGCTGCGGTACTCTTCGAGACGCCGCACGGCGATCGCGTAGAAGTGAGGCATCTGCCAGGCGCACATGGCAATAAAGAGTAGCGCCGCGGCAGCATCAAGGCGCCCCAGTGCGGCAGCATAACCCACAAGAGGTGGCGTGGCTCCTGAGATACTTCCAACAAGCGTCCCCCACGGGCCCCGCCGCTTTCCCCAAAGGCTGTAGAGCCCGAGATAGCTTAGAAACCCCACAAGTGCAATAAGTGCAGCGAGTAGCGTCGTCAATATAAGAAGCCCCGCAAGACCTATAGCGATAAGTGCGCAGGCAAAGAAAAGTGCGAGGGGCACCGAAACGCTCCCCCGGACGAAGGAGCGCTCCTTCGTGCGCTCCATGCGTGCATCGATATCCCGATCAAAATAATTGTTGAAGGTGCAGGCTGAGGCGATGACGCAGGCGAGAAAGAGAATCATGAATATTCCTCTCTCCCATACAGGATGAACTCCCGAAGCAAGAAGAAAGCCTGCGAGCGCTGCCACTGCGTTGCCGAAGACGATGCCCGGTTTCGTGAGGGAGAGGTACTCGCGCATCAGAAGGATCCTTGATCGGTCATGTACTGCTCCATCTGGGCTGGGCTCTGGGGCGTCATACGGTAGGCAAGGTTATACATGATCCAGAGCGATCCTGCGACGAGTATAAAAACAAAGAGCACCATAAAGGAGAGCGTGATGATCTTCCACCTAGCGAAGGGGCCATGGCCGATGTGGAGGAAAAAGAATGCCTGTGCGAAGAGCTGCAGGAGTGCAAGAAGAACGATGGCCGCGACCAGGCAGTAGCTCGGGAGAAGAAGACTCCCCTCTGTATGGAGCACCACGAGCTCGTAGGCGCAAAGCGTGAGCGCAATCGAGAGCGCGAAACCCGCGATATAGGAAGGGTATCCTCCCCCGAATGATTTCTGTGTCGCCATAGTGTTCTCTGTCATACGTTCTTAGAAAGCGCCCATGAGGTACACGATCGAAAAGATGAATATCCAGACAAGATCAAGAAAATGCCAGAAGAGAACAAGACAGGTGAGCCGCCTGAGAGTAGGAGGCGTAAGACCCCGAAGCGCGATCGAGACGATGAGGAAGAGCATCCAGAGCGCTCCCAGGGTGACATGCGCTCCGTGTGTGCCGACAAGCGCGAAGAAAGATGAGAGAGCCCCGCTTCGGGAAGGACCACTTCCCCCTCGGGCAAGCGAGGCAAAGTCGCTCCACTCGATGGCAAGAAAAGCGGCGCCGAGCAGCGCGGTGGCAGAGAGCCAGGCGATAGTGTGCCCTACCTTCCCCCGATTCGCCGAGAGAAGAGCGAGCCCTGCAGTGAAGCTACTCGTGAGGAGAATGAGAGTCTCCCGCAGCGCGGTGGGAAGGGAGAAAAGAGATCCAAGCGAGGGTCCTCCGAAGGTATTTGCGTGAAGCACGGCATAGACCGCAAAGAGGCTTGCGAAGAGAAGACAATCGCTCATGAGGTAGACCCAAAACCCGAACGTGGTGCGCTCGGCGAGTGAAAACTCCTGTGTGGATTCTACTCTCATACGCCAAGATAGGAATGCTCACTACGTGCCACCTCCTCCGCAGAAGTAATGTATTCCGTGTCCTCATTGAACGAGCGCACCATGAGGCACAGCACTATCCCAAGGAAAGCGCCGATTGCAAGCCAGAAGATATGCCACACCATCCCGAAGCCTATAGAGAAGCTCAAGACACCCATGATGAGTCCGAGAGCGCTGTTGCGCGGGAGAGCAATAGCTTCATAGGAAGAAACCTCCTTGTCCCCTCGCTGTTTGCTATCCCAAAGAGCATCGCGGGCTTCAACAGAGGGGATATGAGCAAAGGAATAGGAGGGTACGGGCGTATGCGTAGCCCATTCAAGGGTGCGTCCGTTCCACGGGTCGCTCCCCGCGCGGCGAAGGTCTCTCCCCCGCAGACTTACGATCACTTGGATGATTTGGCAGAGCGCCCCGAGCGCAATGACCGCTACTCCTACTGCAGCGACGATAAAGAGCCCTTGCCAGCCGAGCCCCGCAGGGTAATGTGCGAGACGACGCGTCGCCCCCATGAAGCCGAGGATATAGAGCGGCACGAAGGCAAGAAGAAATCCGATAAACCAGCACCAAAAGGCACGTATCCCCCACCGCTCATCGAGCGTGAAGCCGAAGAACTTCGGGAACCAGTAGGTAAAGCCCGCAAAATATCCGAAGAGTACCCCACTAATAATCATCGTATGGAAGTGCGCGACGAGGAAAAGGCTGTTGTGGAGCTGGAAGTCAGCGCCTGGTATAGCGAGGAGCACCCCTGCCATGCCCCCTATCGTGAAGAGCACGACAAACCCGAGGAACCAGTACATGGGCGAGTAAAAAAGAATCCGACCTCGGTACATGGTGAAGAGCCAGTTGAATATCTTGACCCCGGTCGGGATCGCGATAATCATCGTCATGATGCCGAAGAATGCGTTGACGTCGGCACCAGCACCCATGGTGAAGAAGTGGTGCACCCAGACGCTGAAGGAGAGCGCGGTGATAGCAATCGTCGCGATGACCATAGAGGTATAGCCAAAGAGGCGCTTCTGGGAAAAGACCGGCACGATCTCCGAGTAGATGCCGAAGGCTGGCAGCACCAGAATATAGACCTCCGGGTGCCCCCACGCCCAGATGAGATTAACGTACATCATCATATTGCCGCCGTAGCCTGCGGTGAAGAAATGCATGTCCGCGAAACGATCGAGGAAGAGGAGTCCCACCGTGGCAGTGAGCACGGGGAAGGCGAAGATAACGAGCACCATCGCAGAGAGCACCGTCCAGACAAATATGGGCATTTTCATGAGCGTCATGCCCGGCGCACGCATGGTGGAGATAGTCGTGAAAAAGTTGATACCGGAGAGCGTACTCCCTACTCCGGAGATAAGGAGCGCCCAGATCCAATAGTCGACCCCCACCCCGGGACTGTAGGCAAGCTCAGAGAGCGGTGGATAGGCAAGCCAGCCAGTCGCCGCAAATTCCCCGATAACGAGTGAGGCGTTAACGAGGAGCGCCCCCGCGATAAAGAGCCAGAGCGAGAGCGCATTGAGAAGAGGAAATGCGACATCGCGCGATCCGATCTGGAGCGGCACGATGAGATTTATAACACCCCACATGAGGCCCATCGCTGCGAAGAAGATCATGATCGTGCCGTGGGCCGTGAAGATCTGATCAAAATGGTTGGGCGTGAGGTACCCTTGCGAGGCGCCGACCGAGAGGGACTGCTGGGCGCGCATCATGGCAGCGTCGATAAAACCCCGCAGAAGCATCACGAGAGCAGCAATGAGGTACATGATGCCGATGCGCTTTGGATCAAGGGAGGTGAGCCATTCCCCCCAGAGCCACCTCCAGCGTTTGAAATAGGTAAGAAGAAAAACAATTCCCAAGACGACAAGCGCCATGAAGACGGCGGCCGCCCAGACGATCGGGTTTTGCGGAAGTGCCTCAGGCGATAGTGTTCCGAAAAGCGACATACTACATGGAGGTGGAGGAAGGCGTCATATAGGTGTCGATGATCTGAGTATACAAGGCAGGAGAGACAGCGGAGAAAGTCTGCACCGGATTATTCTCGCTCGGCTTCGCGAGCGTCTCATAGATATTCCAGCTAAGAGTACTTGAAGCGTAGCGTACCCCCGCGACCCAAGTGTTGAACTCTCCCTCGGGGACAGAGTGCACGAGAAACTGCATCCCCGAGAAGCCATCGCCGCTGAAATTTGCCGACATGCCACCGTAGGCTCCCGCCCCGGAGGCTTCAATGTGGAGCTCTGTACTCATGCCGGGCATTGCATAAATTTGCCCCGAGAGCTCCGGCACCCAGAAAGAATTCATGGGAGCATCGGCAGTAAGATAAAGATTAATGGGAGTCCCTGCAGGGATCTCCAGATAGTTTACGGAGGCGATGCCTTGTGCAGGATAGATGAAAAGCCATTTCCAATCGAGTGCCACGACGTCAACCGAAAGCGGAGTCGTCGTTGCACTGAGGGGCCGATACGGGTCGAGCGCATGCGTGCTCTGCCAGGTGAGCACCGCGAGAGCTGCCACGATGAGGGTGGGCACCGCCCACCATATACATTCATCGAGTCTGCTGTGCTCCCAGTTGGGAAGGTACACCGCCTTTTCGTTGCCAGCGCGGTAGCGCCAGGCGAAGAAAAAAAGGAGTATGAAGACGGGAATAACAACAATGAGCATGAGCCCGATCGCGGTCGTGATGAGGTGGTACTCCTCTCCCGCAACAGGTCCTTGCGGCGTGAGGATCTGAAGCGGGGCGCTGCGGCTGAGGAGGATAAATCCCCCAATGAGAATTACAAAAAAGACAAGCCCTGTGAGAAAACGCCGCATAGTACGTATATGTACTATACCGCGTCTTTGTTATTGCTTTTGCAGTACCGGAGCCTTCCCTTTCGAGGCCATACGCTCTTGATGCTCCTTGGTGTCTCTGAGACCGCAGTTCTTCCACTTTTTCCCGCTCCCGCACGGGCATGGATCGTTTCGGCCTATTTCGGAAGACGCCACTCTCCTGCCAAGCGGAGAAGTGGAGACAGGAGGAGGCACTACTCTCGGTCCTTGGGCAATAATATTTTTATCGAGTTTCCCCACAAGCTCAAGCACACGGGCTGAGAACGCCTCCTCAAGCGCCCGGAAGAGCCCGAGCCCTTCTCTGCGGTACTCAAGGAGTGGATCGCGCTGCCCGTACGCGCGCAGGTTGACGCTTCCGCGCAAGTACTCCATAGATTCGAGGTGTTCAACCCATAAAAGATCGAGCGTCTGGAGCATCACCTGGCGGGCGATACCAAGAAGTGCCTCGCGTCCGATTTCTTCCTCTTTTTTAAGAAGCATGGCGAGACCCTCTTCCCCCAAGGACGCCCCAGCAAGTTCCTGAAGCATCAATAGGATATCCTCTGGAGTACCGAGAAGTATGGTGCGGCGGCGCTCGTAGACACTCGCGCGCTGCTTATCGAGCACATTGTCATATTCGAGGATCAATTTTCGGGCGTCGAAATTGAAGCCTTCGATTTTCTGCTGAGCAGTCTCAAGTGCTCGGCTTACCATCCCGTTTTCAATCGGCTCGTCCTCGGGAATGCCGAAGCGGCCCATGAGCCCCGCGAGCATATCCGAGGCGAAAACCCGCATAAGCGAATCTTGGAGCGACACGAAAAACTGCGTTTCGCCGGGATCCCCTTGGCGGCCGGAGCGGCCTCGCAACTGGTTGTCGATGCGGCGCGCTTCGTGACGCTCGGTTCCGACGACCGTGAGCCCGCCGAGCGAGCGCACCTCCTCGTACTCTTCTTTGGTAGCCATGGCGCCGCCGAGCTTGATATCGACGCCGCGGCCCGCCATGTTGGTCGCCACCGTCACGCGCCCCTTTTTGCCTGCTTGTGCGATGATCTCGCCTTCCCTTTCGTGATTCTTGGCGTTGAGAATTTCATGGGGAATGCCTTCGCGCTTGAGAAACGCCGAGAGAAGCTCGTTCTTCTCAATCGAGACGGTGCCGATAAGGACCGGTTGGCCCTTCTCGTGAATCACCTTTACCCGCCGGGCGAGCGCTTTGAATTTTCCCTCCTCCGTCTGAAAAATGAGGTCAAGCGCGTCGTGGCGCACGACAGGTCTGTTGGGGGGAATCTCGATCGTCTCGAGACCATACACTTTATAAAATTCCTCGGCTGAGGTCGCGGCGGTGCCCGTCATGCCCGCGAGTTTTTTGTACATGCGGAAATAATTCTGGTAGGTGATCGAGGCGAGCGTCC
>JAGWOD010000001.1 GCA_028871115.1 Patescibacteria group bacterium
GTCCCCCCGAACTCCTCTGTACCCATCTCCACCACATGGATACCGACACAGGAGGGCACCTTCTATGTGCGTCTCTGTGCTGATCTTCCCCCCTACCCCAACGGCGTCATCCCAGAATCAAACGAAAACAACAACTGCTCCGCAGGGACAGCATTCACCATCTCTGGGGGGCCTGATCTGACGACAAACGCTCCCACAGTAGAAGGTACCCCCACCATGGCAGGAGTGGACTTCCAGGGAGAGGTCCTCAACCAGGGAAACGAAGATACCAACGGCACCTTCACCTCACTCTTCCAGGTAGATGAGACCAGCAAAAACTTCAACAACAATGATACCTTTGCCGACGTCACCACCCCCACTCCTGACACTCCTGCCAATTCTTCCACACAGGTAAGTGGAACCTGGCAGAATCCACCCCAGTCAGGTACCTACTGGGTCCGCCTGTGCGCTGATCTCCCTCCGTACCCCGATGGGGTCATTGCGGAGACCAATGAGAACAACAACTGCTCTGGAGGGACAGAGTTCACGGTCATCCCCGCAGTCACCCTCTCTGCCAACCCCTCAACGCTAGAAGGGGGAGGAGAGACCACACTCACCTGGAGTTCAGAAGGGGCAACACAGTGCACCGGCACCAACTTCAACACCAATGGAGGCATATCCGGCTCCGCCCAAGTGAGTCTCTCCCAAAACACCATATACACCGTTACCTGCTCAGGGAAGGGAGAAGAGAACTCCGCCCAAACCCTGGTATCCGTCCAATATGTTACCCCCACCATCTCCCTTGCCGCTTCTCCCACAAGGGTCGCTCCCAATGCCACTACGCAACTCTCCTGGAGTGTCGCGAATGTACAAACTGACAGCTGCTCCGTCACATCTCCCAATTACAACCATTCGCTTTCCAATGGGCAGACTGATGAGGGGAGCTTCACCACTCCTGCCATTGTGGGACCCACGGTCTTCACCCTTACGTGCACGGGACTTGATCACTCCACGCCCACTTCCTCCGTTACGGTGGGACTCGTGCCGACGTACCAGGAGATTTGAGGGAGAAACTGGAGATATACTGGATAAATGGCCGAGATAATTCCTGCTATTCTTGAAAGTTCATTGGAAAAAATCAACGAACGACTGAGAGAGATACGTGCAGAAGCTTCCACCGTGCAGATCGATATCTGCGACGGCGCTCTGGTGCCGAGTAAAACGTGGCCGTACGGGAGTAAAGACCAGCAAAAAGAATTCGAACAGATTTCAAAAGAAGAGGGAAGCCTCCCATTTTGGGAAGCATTTGATTTCGAAGCCGATCTTATGGTCGGCAATCCCCGGACAAGCGCCCCGGAGTGGGTTTCGGCGGGAGTCTCCCGAGTCGTCATACATATTGAAAGCGCTAGTGCGCAAGATGCTCTGCGCGAACTGCAGGAAATGCGCAACGGAGAGCTCGGGGTCAAGCTCGGTATTGGCATACCTTCGGGAGCCAGAGCGGAAGACGTTGATCCGTTTATGGGACTCTGCGATTACATCCAAGTGATGGGGATCGCGACGATAGGATTTCAAGGACAGCCGTTCGATAGAAAGGCAGTGGAGCTCATCAGGGCATTGCGGGTGAAATATCCGGATCGTACAATACAAGTTGACGGCGGAGTAACGCGCGAACATGTACGCGAGCTCGCCCAAGCGGGTGCCACGCGCCTGATAGTTGGCTCTGCTATTTTCAAAAGCGCTGATCCGCGTGCAGCGCTCCGGGAACTTCGCTCTGTAGCAGAACTATGACAACTCTTACCGATCAAAAAATCCGCGAGTTAGAACTCAAAGCGGATGATATCCGCCAAACGATCATTAAGATGCTCGTCGAAGCGGGTTCGGGTCATACAGCGGGGCCCCTCGGCATGGCCGATATTTTTACGGCTTTCTATTTCCATATTCTCAATCACGATCCAAAAAATCCCTTTTGGGAAGAGCGCGATCGTCTCATCCTCTCTAACGGCCACATTGTCCCAGTTCGCTACGCCGCAATGGCGCACGCGGGATATTTCCCTATAGAGGAGTGCATGACGCTCCGGAAATTCGGCTCACGGCTCCAAGGGCATCCTGAACGTGTGCGATTGCCGGGACTTGAAACAACCTCTGGGCCCCTTGGTTCTGGCCTCGGACAGGCTGCGGGCTACGCTTACGGCGCGCGCATGGACGGGAAGAAATTCCGTGTGTACTGCGCAATGAGCGACGGCGAGCAGGATGCGGGCAATGTCTGGGAGGCAGCAATGTTCGCGGGCAACAACAAACTTTCCAATCTCACTGCGGTCATGGATCGCAACAATATACAAATTGATGGCATGACCGAATCGGTGATGCCGCTCGAACCACTCCGCAAGAAATACGAAGCGTTCAATTGGCACGTCATCGAAGTCAACGGCCACAATTTCAGACAATTCACAGATGCGATCGAAGAAGCACACGCTATTTACGAGCAGCCGACGCTCATCGTCGCGCATACCATTCCTGGGAAAGGTATCCCGGAGATCGAATTTGATTATCGCTGGCACGGCAAACCTCCCACTCCTGAGGAAGCAAAACAGTTCCTGAGTGAACTCCGCACGCTCCGAGGGAAAATAGAGAGTGAACACCAATAATATGCTCAACGCGCAACTGAGACTGAGTGAAAGCATCTTCGGTAAGCCCGAAGAAAAAGCAACGCGCGACGGGTTCGGTACAGCGCTCCTTGAACTCGGAGAAAGAGATCCTCGGGTGGTGGTCTTGTGTGCCGACCTCGCTGAATCAACGCGAGCGCTCGCGTTCAAGGAAAAATATCCGAAGCGCTACATCGAGCTTGGCGTTGCTGAACAGAATCTCGCGACCGTAGGATCGGGACTTGCCAACTACGGCAAGATTCCATTTATAGCTTCTTATGCGGCGTTCTCTCCCGGACGCAATAATGAACAAATCCGCACCACCATTTCGCTCAATAATGTTCCTGTAAAGATCGCAGGGATGCATGCAGGAGTCTCCGTTGGGCCAGACGGAGCCACACATCAGGCACTCGAGGATATTGCGCTCATGCGCGTGCAACCCAATATGGTAGTTATATACCCCTGCGATGCTGAGGAAGCTCGTAAGGCGGTGCTTGCTGCCGCAGCCTATCCTGGACCGGTATATCTGCGCTTCGCGAGAGAAAAAACTCCGCTTATGACTACGCGGGAGACCCCTTTTACCCTCGGGAAAGCGAATGTGATGTGGCGCAGTGAGAACCCGCAGGTGGCGATACTTGCAACCGGGGCACTTCTCTACCAAGCACTGCGCGCAGCGCAGGACCTTGAGCGGGAACATATTGCCGCAGTCGTTGCGAACATACACACGATCAAGCCCCTCGACAAAGAAACGGTCGTCTCACTTGCGCGGGAGACGGGCGCAGTTGTGACGGTCGAAGAGCATCAAGCCGCGGGAGGATTCGGAGGTGCCATCGCCGAATGTCTTTCACAGGAGCATCCTGTTCCCATTGAATTTATCGGAGTCAAAGATCGCTTCGGCCAGTCAGGAGAACCTCCAGAGCTCTACCATGAGTACGGCCTTGATGCTCAAGCAATAGCCGCAGCCGCAAAGAAAGTAGTATCGAGAAAATAAATTAGGGGAGAGGCTCCACCTTGTAGCTTGCAGGAGCTTCCTTAAGATACTTCTGAAGTTCCTCCAAAGTAAGAAGTCCTTCTTGAGCCCCTACTTTTTGCACCACCGACATGGCGTTTATAGGACCCCAAAGAAGTGCCTCTTGAAGCGGCCGGCCGGTAGCAAGCCCCGCGACGACTGAAGAAGAAAACGCGTCTCCCGCGCCGGTACGTTCATAAGGAGGGCGTATGTCTGGATACATAGGGATATACCAAAAAGAACCTCCCTGATCGAGTGCGTAGGCTCCCCGGCGATCATCGGTGATGACAACGATCTTCGGCCCGAGCGCATGCATAGCGACGAGAAGCTCTTTTGGATTATCTGAATGAGAGCCGGTTATTTCTTGCGATTCTTCCTTGTTGCAGAAGAAAATATCCGATCGTGCGTATATCTCCTTGAGTGCCTGTGCTCCAAATTTAATTTGGAAGGTTCCTGGCTGGAAAGCCAGTTTTGTCGAAGGCCACGCCTCGAAGAGCTCTGAGAGGGCGGCGTGATAGGGGAGGGAATTTTCGCCGAGGGAGGAGAGGTAGACCCATGCTGGAGGCTCAGAAACTCTCGGTACCTCGTAGTTGAACTGTTCGTGTTTGATGAGGATAGTGCGCTCGCTCTCGAACCACAGAACGTAGTGGTAATTGGTGCGCTTGCCCGCCTGGGTTGCCACAAGCGATTCATTGACGCCGTTGTGGCGCAATGCTTCAAGACATACTGCTCCATGGGGATCATCCCCAACGCATGTCTGAAGGGCTGAAGAGAGGCCGAGTCGCGCAGCGGCGACCGCGGCATTAGCTGAGTTTCCAACCGCCGGTACTTCTACTGCAAACTCAAAGGGGATTTTATCACCCCACCGCATGCATATTTCGCAGTTTTCGTTGTTGATATTGCAGTGTACTGAAGCATCTTTGAGTCTAATGAAGTTATCGATGACGGTATCACCGACGGCAAGCAGATCGAAGTGCATAATCGCAGTGTAGCATCGAAAACGCGTGCTATATTTTTTTTATGCACTCTCTGCGTGAGACTATTGCACAATTTCGGGCTGCGCATAAAGCACTCGGCCATTTTAATGTGTCCGATTCCAACCAATTGAAAGCGGTTGCAGAAGCGGCCAAGGAAGCGGGGCTCCCCGCCCTCGTTGGGCTCTCTGAAGGGGAGCGAAATTTCTTTCCTCTTGAACATGTCCGGGCCATCATCGACCATTATCGCTCGCAGGGGATAGAGCTTTTCCTTAATGCCGACCATACCTACAGTATTGAGAAAGTACAGCAGGCGATAGTGGCAGGGTGCGACAGTGTCATTATCGATGGTGCAAAGCTCCCGTTTGTACAAAACGCCCAGACTGCCGCAGCGTGTGTCAAATATGCTCGTGCCTCAGGCCGGGATGTTCTTGTTGAAGGAGAGCTTGGCTACATCGGGCAATCCTCCGAAGTGGTCGATACTCTGCCTGCGGGCGCCGTCGCGACTGAGGCCATGATGACTAAGCCCGAAGAGCTTAAAAAATTCGTTGATGAGACAGGACTTGATATGGCGGCCCCGGCGGTTGGCAATATCCACGGCATTGTGCGAAGCGGTAATCCCAAACTCTCCATTGTGCGTATCAAGGAACTCGCAGAGGCCGTTTCGATTCCTCTGGTTCTCCATGGAGGATCAGGGTCCTCGGACGAAGAGTTTTCAGGGGCGGTGCGTGCGGGGATCGCTATCATTCACATCAATACTGATTTGAGGCTCACGTACCGCCACGGCATCGAGCGAAGCTTTGCGGCGCTCCCCAACGAAGTCGCCCCCTACAAGCTCTTCACCCCTGCGGTTGAAGATATGAAGTCCTACCTTGTACAAAAAATGCGTCTCTTTGCCGGCATAGAGTAATAGAGCGCTTCCTTCAGGGTAGCGTTATGCCTTGTCGGTCAAAGTACTTTTTGCTATAGTCCTTCCGTTATGACCGTGCTCAAGGCAGAGAAACGAGAGAGTGGCAAGGCAAAGGAGGCCCGCAAGGGGGGGCTTCTGCCTGCGGTGGTCTATGGACGCAAAGAACCCTCTCAAGCCATTGCTATTTCACTCCTGGAATTTGAGAAAGCGCTTCACGAAGCGGGAGAAACATCAGTTATCGAGCTCCAGGGACTCGGCGCTTCCAAAGACGTTCTCATCCATGAGGTCACTTACGACGTACTTACCGGCCAGCCGCTCCATGCGGATTTTTATGCAATTGAGAAAGGTCAGAAGGTTTCAGTTGCAGTGCCGCTTGAATTTGAAGGCGTTTCGCCTGCCGTGAAAGATCTCGGAGGCATTCTGGTCAAAGTCATGCATGAACTCGAGGTTGAAGGCGAACCCAAGCATCTCCCACGTGTGCTGCGTGTCAATATTGAATCGCTCGCGACGCTTGAGAGTCAAATACACGTAAAAGATCTGCCGCTCCCTTCAGGAGTTGTGCCTAAGGAAGATGCGGAGGAGGTGGTCGCCATGATCTCGGTTGCTAAGGAAGAGCCGGTTGAAGAGGTTCCTATGGACGTCTCTCAGATAGAGATGAGCGTCGAGCGCGGCAAGAAGGAAGAAGAGGGTGTGGAAGGTGCCGCCCCCGCTGCACCCGAGGCGAAAAAAGAGACTCCCAAGGCGTAGGGAGGCTACCTGCCCGTGAATATGTCAGAGCGCTCCACCGAGGGTGGGGCTTTTCATATATAATTGATCGATGAACACGGGATCCGCCCGCGCGGCGGCAGTTTTTTTTGCAGGCGCTTTCCTTGGCGCCGCACTATTACTGCCTGCTATAACCCTCGCACAGACGCCACCTACCGTTGCATCAGAACAAGCGGCACTGCAGACACAGCTCAACGAAATAGATGCGCAGATAAGTGCTCTGCAGACTAGCCTCACGAGCACCGAGCAGCAGCAGACCTCCCTTGAGCGCGATCTTGAGATCATCACGGATCAAATCCAGGAATCCCAGCTTGCCATTGAGCGCCGAAATCTCACCATCACGCAGCTCTCCCAGAGCATTCAACAAAAGGAGGATACTATCGCGGGACTCAATGATCAGCTGCAGGCAGAATATGCATCACTGGCAGCCATTTTACGCGAAGAAGATGAACTCGATACGACCTCAGTCGTCGTAGCAGCGCTTACCTCTTCTTCACTGTCGAATTTCTTTGCGGACATTGACCAATTTGGTGCCATAAACGAGAGTATGCAGCAGTCTTTTACGGATATTCAGAGCAGCACCAAGCTCAATGAGCAGGCGAAGTCAGACCTTGAGGATCAGCTTGGCCAAGAGACCCAACTCCTGCAGGTCCAGCAACTCCAGCAGGAGCAACTGCAACAACAGGAAAATCAGAAGAACCAGATTCTTACAGCTACTAAAGGGCAAGCACAGGCGTACCAGTCACTCATTACTTCCAAGCAGCAGACTGCTTCCCAAATCCAGGCTGCCCTTTTTAGTCTTACAGGGGCTCATGCGATTTCCTTCGCACAGGCACTCCAGTATGCACAGCTCGCGGAGCAAAAAACAGGCATACGACCGGCGTTTCTTCTCGGAATCATAAAAGAAGAGAGCAATCTCGGACAGAACGTAGGGACGGGTAACTGGCAGACTGACATGAATCCGACTCGAGATGCACCTATTTTTGCAGCAATCACCCGTTCACTCGGTCTTGATCCCGATACGATGCCTGTCTCGAAAAAACAATGGTACGGATGGGGCGGGGCCATGGGACCTGCACAATTTATTCCCTCTACATGGGCGCTCTATGCAGGCTACAGTGCTCCCGACTGGACCTACAACCCCGCGAATGATCGTATCGGTGCGCTCACGGGCAACCACCCTCCCAATCCTTGGAATCCTGAGGATGCATTTATGGCAGCCGCTCTCTATCTCACTGACGATGGAGCGGCAGCACAGACACCACGCTCTGAATTCATAGCAGCCATGTGTTATCTCGCGGGCTGCAGCGGGGTTAGTAACAAAAGCCTCCAGTTTTACGGCAATCAGGTACTCTGCAATGAGCTCGGGTATCAGCAGGACATCGATATCATAGACGGCACGCATGATGCCGCGGCCATGGAGCAAAATACCCTCTACTACGGTCAGTGCTAGATTGCCTCGTCGGCAGTTCGATGCTATGATGCGGCGCATGAAAGTGGATACCCACCCGACATATTTCCCGGACGCCAAGGTCGTATGCGCCTGCGGCGCTCATTTCAGCGTGGGCTCAACCAAAGAGAAGATCGAGGTTGAAATCTGCAGCTCTTGCCACCCTTTCTATACGGGCAACGAGAAGATACTCGATACTGCTGGTCGCGTCGAAAAATTCAAGGCGCGCCGGGCAGCCGCCACCAAGAAATCCAAGTAGGTAGCATGGGCCGCTTTTCACCCTGCGCTGCAGGGGAGTGGGCGGTCACCCTATATGAGCGAGGACCTCTCCCGCTACAAGGAACACCATAAAACTGCCTATCTTGCAGCGGCCTATGAGCGTCTGCTTGAGGAGGAAAGGCAACTGCGCGAGCTCTCTACTGCGGAGGATCTAGGCGATCTCGCGCGCGATGACCTCTCCCGCATTGCAGAACAAAAGGAAGTCTTGCGGGCGCAGATGGAGGGGATTTTGAAGGAAGATGAAGCAGAGGAAGAATCGCCCAACGAGGTGATTCTTGAAGTGCGCGCGGGAGTGGGAGGCGGGGAAGCGGCGCTTTTTGCTGCAGAGCTCGCGACGATGTATCGCAGCTACGCGGGACTGAGGGGTTGGAGCGTGAGTGTGCTTTCCGAGAGTAAGACAGACCTTGGCGGATACAAAGAGGCCGTATTTGAGCTTCATGGTAAGGGGGTGTATCAGCGGCTCAAATTCGAGACCGGAGTACACCGCATTCAGCGCGTTCCCGAAACCGAAAAGAGCGGGAGGGTACATACATCGACCGCTTCAATTGTCATTCTTCCGATCCGAAAAAAACACACCATCGTCATTAATCCAGCCGATATCGATATGGAATTCTCCCGCTCCGGCGGAGCCGGTGGCCAAAACGTCAATAAAGTAGAGACGGCAGTGCGCCTTGTCCACCGTCCGTCGGGAATCGATGCCCGCTCGCAGAGTGAGCGTAGTCAGGCTGCAAACCGTGAGCATGCCATGCAGGTACTTCTTGCCAAGCTCGAACGATTGCAGGAAGAAGAGGATGCGAAGAAACACGCGGCGGAGCGCAAAGATCAGATTGGCACCGGCGATCGATCTGAGAAGATCCGCACCTATAACATTCTTCAGGATCGAGTGACGGATCACCGTCTCAAGGAATCCTGGCATAATCTTCCCTCTATATTTAAAGGGAACCTCGATCCTATTCTTGATGCACTCTCACAAGCCGAAGAGGGTAGCGCGGGCGTTGCGAAAACATAAGGCCCGTGCTATCTTTTTGTGGTCTCGAAGCCGGTATGGCAGCAAAAACGCAAGAAAAAAATAATCCACTCATTGATAAGCTCTTCTCGGCAGGGGCGCATTTTGGCTATACCAAAACACGTCGCCATCCATCGGTATCGCGCTTTATTTTTGGCTCAAAAGGGAGCGTTGAGCTCTTCAACCTCGAACAAACTGCAGCCTGTCTTGAAAATGCATTAGGAGTGCTGAAGGATTTTGCGTCAAAGCGCCAGACGGTGCTCTTCGTCGGTGCTAAGGCGGAAGCCCGCGGGGCTCTTGAGCGTGTGGCGCGCCGCCTCAATCAGCCGTATGTCTCCGGTCGCTGGATTGGAGGAACGCTCACCAACTGGAGCGAGGTTAAGAAGCGTCTCGCACGTCTCGCGGAGCTTACCACTATGCGCGATAAGGGAGAGCTTACAAAATTTACTAAGCTGGAGCGGCTTCTCATCGATCGTGAAATCACTGATCTCGAGGCTATGTTCGGAGGGCTACGAGGTCTTGAGCGACCGCCGGCGGCGCTCTTTGTTGTCGACCCGCGCCACGAACATACTGCGGTTACCGAAGCGCGCAAAATGGGCCTTCCCGTCATTGCGCTTATGAACTCTGACTGTGATGCTTCAGAGATTGCGCATCCTATCCCCGGCAATGATGCATCACGCCAGACAATCGAGTTTGTTCTTGAAGAGGTAGCAAAAGCATTTGAGGCGGGGGGAGTGGCGGCAGCGCAAGCCGCTTCGGTATAAGGGTACATTAAGATTTGTATGGCAATCACGGCGGAAGCAGTGAAGGAACTTCGCGATAGGACGGGCCTCTCCGTCATGCAGTGCAAGAAGGCGCTTGAGGAGGCTAAGGGCGATCTTAACAAAGCGCTCGATATTCTTTCGCGCAAGAGCGCGGATGTCGCCCGCAAAAAAGGAGACCGCGCGCTTGGGGCGGGGGCTGTTGCAAGCTACATCCACGGCAACCACCAGGTGGGCGCTATGGTGCTCCTCTCCTGCGAGACCGATTTTGTCTCTAAAAACGAAGCTTTTATCTCTCTTGCTCGTGACATCGCAATGCATGCAGCAGCGACACGTCCCGAACATATACGCCAAAGCGATGTTTCGCAGAGCGCCCTTGAGAAGCTTCGCGAGATCTTCGCACCTGAAGCGAGCGGCAAGCCTGCGAATATACAGGAAAAGGTTATCGACGGAAAAGTTTCTGCTCGTCTGAAAGAGACCGTCTTGCTCCTGCAGCCCTTTATCAAGGATGATTCAAAGACGATTCAAGACCTCATCGACGCTGCTTCCCATAAGTTCGGGGAACGCATTGAAGTGTCAAAATGTGCTTATTTCTCCGTGAAATAGGACTATCCCTTTGGGTCCCAAAACGTGCTAAAGTAGATAGATACTATGGTGATATTCCTTACGGCGGTGCTTCTGTGCTCTTCTTTGGGGATGGTGCTTCTTTTAGCCATTAAGCATTGGGAAGTCTCAAAAGATCGAATGCTCTTTAGATCAACGCGGGCACAAGTTAATGAATCCTTTGCAATCTACCTTAATTTCTTCGCCTCACGTCTGCCTTCTCTGGCTCAAGAAAAAGGAAGAACTCATATAGAGGCTGTGGAAGTATGGTGTAAGGGAATGCTTGCTCGGGTACTACTCAAGGCTGAGGGGGTACTCGAAAGAATGCTCCGCACCCTCAAGCAAACTACGGCTCCGCATTCGGCTCAGGGACAAGTTTCCGCGTTCCTCCAGGAGATTGCGGAGCATAAGCGCACTCTTGCGCACACACGCGAGCACTCTCTCGCGCGGTAGTATACATCTCTGCCGGCATAGCTCAGTGGTAGAGCAGCGCTTTTGTAAAGCGTTGGTCGGGGGTTCAAATCCCTCTGCCGGCTCAGAAATTAGAATTCCGTATTGGCGGTCGGGGAAGAAGTAGGCGTTGTTGTCGAAAGTTTTGCTATCCCGGGTGCTATTTTCAGAATATCATCGACACTTTTGAATCCGTAGACCGGTAGACGGCTGTTGATGATGAGAGCAGGCAGCGTAGGCGCAATGGTGTGAAGTTCGATGAGCGTCTTGAGGGCTGAGAGGTCGAGATGGTAATCAAATGAATAGACGCGCAGGGTCGGATACGTTTCCCGCAGGTAGGTGAGAACATCTCCTTCCTCTCCACAGCTACTGCAATCGCCTGCGTTGGAATAGAAATACAGAATGTAGATTGGGTGCGTACCGCACTGCATGGAGAGTTTCTCCAAAAGGAGATAATCCTGAATCTCAAGGAGTGAGTACTGTTCCTTAAGTTGGATCACCTGGGAATTTTCAGACCCGAGTGTGTCTTCCGCGTAGGTGAGCTGATTGGCGAGAGTATTGAGCTCATCGGAGAGCACGGGATTTCCTTCATTGGAGCTTGCATAGGAGCAGGTAAGCGATCCCAGGAGTTCATACTGGGTCTCGCTCGACTGAAGATCTATGGATATTTGATCCTCCGTTGCGCGGATGTCAGCAACACGAGCTTCATTGAAGAGGTAAGCGACGTAAAAAGCAGTCCCAAAAATAGCCGCCGTTATAAAAAGCGCGAGGGTGTATCGTCTCCAGCCTGAAAAAGTCATACGGTAAGGGATCCTAGCGGTATCTCGTCACTCCTGCAAGTGTTCTCCTAGCGCCAGCGGCTTTCACGGGAGCGCACAGCTCCCCAGGCTGCGTTCGCGAGCCATAGCGGGGCGACAAGTCCATAAATAGTAAAATAGGAAACAATTGACCATATCCCAAAGTTTGCTCCGGCAATGCGTCGTCCGATGAGCACTGCCGCGAGAGTAGTGCAGACCGTTGCAATAACAAGAAGCGTCATAGTGCTGGTATTGAAATAGAACCAGTCCAGTGAAAAGTGAGGAACCTGCATGGGAATCTTCTCAACCATAAAGACCTGTGCTTCCGCTACTATCCAAGAAACTATCCGATAGAGGACGAATGCGGCCCCGTAGAGTCCTCCGAGAAACATTACAAGAAGGAAGGGCAAGACCAGAGTTCCGAAATGTCCGTAGCGGCGGTTAAAATACATATAGCGATAGTCCCGCGAGTTCTGAAGAAATCCTTGTGACCACCGCGTCCGCTGGCGCACCAAGGAGCGCACCGTGCGAGGAACATTGGTGTACACGACCGAGGTATGCGCATTCTCGATACGCAGGCCGTAGGCGTGCATACGAAACGCCATTTCCATATCCTCCGTGTTATGGGCGTGGCGGAATGGACCCGTTATAGAAAACATTTCCCGCCGATAAATAGAAAATGGTCCCGGCAGGACCGAAATAGCCGAGATATTATCGAACATCTTGCGGTAGAAAATACCAAAGGTGTATTCAACCGCCTGCATAAGTTCAAGCAAATTGCGGGGCCGATTCACCTTCATGGCAGGCACTACTGCCATAGTCTTGGGATTTTCTTCGAATTTCTTCACTGATTCGATAAGCGCGTCCGGGACCACGAAGGAATCGGCGTCGAGACACCCCACGAGTTCACTCTTGGAATGCTCAATACCCGTGTTCAGTGCTGTGTATTTTCCGCCATTCTTTTTGGAGAGTACGTGCACTTGAGGATTTGAGGCGAATTGCTCTGCGATAGCAAGCGTACTATCGGTTGATCCGTCGTTGACGACGATAATAGAGAGCTTGTCCTTGGGGTATTCAAGGGAGAGGAGCGATTTCAAAGTGCCTGCGAGTGTGCGCTCTTCATTCCAGCAAGGCACGATGATCGAAACGGAAGGATAGCGCAGTGGTCGAGCTACGGTCTTTACTGTTGGGCGTTTTTCAAAAAAAGTAATGAGGAGGAATACCTCGAAGTAGAGGCCGAGGAATAGGAAAAAATATATGCCGATCTGCCCGAACGCCATGGGTGGGATTCTAGCACTTTTATGGCTATACTGAAAGGGTTATGACACCTGCGCGGTTAAGGGAAGATGAAGGGGCTCCCGTGCGCGGCCACTTCCATCCCATCTCCTCGCTCATTGCTGAGGCGAACCAGATTTTTTATGCCATGGGGTTTACCTTCGCCGAAGGGCCACTTGTCGAACATGAGTGGTACAACTTTGATGCCCTCAATGTTCCCAAGGATCATCCGGCGCGCGATATGCAGGACACGTTCTACCTTGGAGGTGAAACGGGTATGCTTATGCGCACGCATACCTCCAATGTCCAAATTCGCTACATGGAGGCACAGATGAAAAAAGGAATGCTTCCGCCTTATCGCATGATCACTATGGGTAAAGTATTCCGCAACGAGGCGACCGACATGACCCATGAAGCGGAATTTTTCCAGATGGAAGGTCTTGCGGTAGGAGAGGATATTACGCTCGCACATCTGCGTGATACGCTGTCACGTTTTTTTGCGGAGGTATTCAAGGGCGGCGTCGAGGTACGGTTTCGTCCCAGTTTTTTCCCTTTTACTGAGCCATCCGTCGAAGTAGATATGCGTCTTACCTCACCGGAGGCCCCAGAGAAATTGCGTGGGCGCTGGATCGAGATGATGGGTGCGGGGATGGTGCATCCCAACGTGCTTACAAACGCAGGAATCGATTCCTCGCGATACCGCGGATTTGCCTTTGGCATGGGGCTCGATCGTCTGGCGCTCTTGCGGTGGGGAATTGAAGATGTACGCCTGATGCATTCTGGAGATCTTCGATTTATTAATCAATTTTAGTGATGAAAGTCTCCCGTACCTGGCTTCAGAAATTCTTCGATACACCGCTGCCGGAAGCAGCAGAGCTCGCCGAGGCTCTCACCTTCCATGCCTTTGAAATAGAAGGAATTGAAGAAAACGATATCCTCGATGTAAAGGTCACACCCAACCGAGGGCATGATTGCCTCTCGCACAGAGGCATCGCCAAAGAGCTTTCTGCTATCCTTTCTATTCCACTCGCCCACGACCCGTTTTCCGAAACTAAGAGTCTCTCGCTGAAGACAAAAGAGGTAACGGTATCGGTTGAAAATGAAACCCTCTGTCCCCGCTATATTGCAGCAATAATCCGGGGGGTGAGGGTAGGACCTTCGCCGCGGTGGCTCTCCCTGCGCCTTGAAGCACTTGGCCAGCGATCTATAAATAACGTGGTTGATGCTACGAATTTCGTGATGTTCAATCTAGGGCAACCACTCCATGCATTTGATGCTGCAAAGCTCAAGAAGCGAGATGATACATGGAGCATTGCGGTTCGTAATGCTCGGGAAGGGGAGCGGATACACACTCTTGATGGGAAAGATTATACACTCACTTCATCTATTCTTGTCATCTCCGATCCAAACGCCGATGAAGCCATAGGTATTGCGGGAGTAAAAGGAGGAATGCCTGCCGCTATTACTGAGGAGACGGTTGATATCATTATCGAGTCGGCGAATTTCAATGGACCCTGTGTACGCAAAGGAGCCCAGACTCTCAAGTTGCGCACCGATGCTTCCTCGCGGTTCGAGCAGGATTTGAGCCCGGAACTCGCGGGTTACGCAATGAACTCGGTAGTTGAGCTTATACGTACGCTCGCGGGGGGAGAAATTCTAGGAGTTGTTGATAAGTACCCGAACCCACAGAAGAAGCAAGAAGTTGCTGTCTCTCTTTCTAAAATCAACGCCATTCTCGGTACCACCTTTGATGACGATAAGATTGCGAATATTTTTTCGCGTCTTGGATTTTCTTTCAAACATGATGGGAAAGAATTTTTGGTTACAGCACCGCTAGAGCGTCTCGACATTCTTCTTCCTGAGGATCTTGCCGAGGAAGTGGGTCGCATTGCCGGATATGATGAAATTCCTCTCACTCCTCTTCCACCCCTTGGAGGGGAACCCGAGATCAATCAGAGTTTCTCTGCCGTTGAGCGCGCCCGAGAGGATTTCATCTCAAAAGGATATTCCGAAGTCATTACTTCTGTGTTTGCCGATGCGGGGGAGCGTACCGTGGCAAATAAAATTGACGGTGTGCGGCCCTACTTGCGGAGTACCCTTACAGATAATTTGCAGAGTACCCTCAAGAGAAACCTTCCCAATAAAGAGCTCCTCGGTCTCAAAGAAATAAAACTCTTCGAAGTAGGACCTGTGTGGCGGAATGGGAAAGAAGTGTTAATGGTCGGCAGCGCGAGTGAAAAAGGGCGAGTAAATGAAGTACCGCTATCTCTTGAAGCTCATGTTCCACACTATGATACCCCGTCCCTCTCTCAACTGCGCCGATATCGTCCATTCTCTCGCTTTCCCTATATTGTGAGAGATGTAGCGCTATGGGTTCCAAACGGAACCAATGCTGAGGAAGTACTCCATCGTATTCAGGAGCATGCAGGATCTCTTGTCGTGAACAGCTATCTCTTCGACACCTTCAAAAAAGGAGAAAAAGAATCTCTTGCGTTTCGGCTTATATTCCAATCCTTTGAACGCACCCTTGAAGATTCCGAGGCAAATCAAGTGATGGAAAAGATACACACTTTTTTGCGTGCGCAAGGGTTTGAAATACGTTGAAAATAGGGGATTTTTTCGTTTTCTCTCCTGTTGAGAATCTTCCCAGAATTTGCTAAAATAAAGGGGTCGGGAAACGACCTTTTTTCGTTTAATCATGGCTCAAAAAAGCAAAGAAGAAAAAGCGGCTGCAAAGACCGCAGTGGGCGCCTATAGCGCGGAATCTATCACGGTTCTTGAGGGGCTTGAGGCGGTACGCCGCCGTCCGGGCATGTACATAGGTACTACCGGATCCGATGGTCTCCACCACCTTATCTGGGAAGTCTTTGATAACTCTCGCGACGAGGCGATGGGAGGTTTCGCGGACGACATTGAGGTAGTGCTTCTGCCGGAAAATAGTATTCGTGTGGCGGACAATGGCCGCGGTATTCCGGTTGATGTCCACAAACAGACGAAGGTCTCCGCGCTTGAGACGGTCATGACTACTCTACACGCGGGGGGAAAGTTCGGAGGAGACGGCTATAAAGTCTCAGGAGGTCTCCACGGGGTTGGTGTCTCGGTGGTGAACGCTCTCTCCGTGTATGTGCAGGCCGAGGTACATCGGGACGGAGGCGTATATATGCAGGAGTACGCGCGGGGTAAAAAGAAAGCGTCGGTAAAAAAAATCGGAGCCTCGAAACTCCACGGCACCGTAATTACTTTTTCCGCTGATCCGGAGATCTTCAATAAAATTGAATATGACTTCGATAAAATAGTGGCGCATCTACGAGAGCAGGCCTATCTCGTGAAGGGGCTGCGTATCAGCGTCATTGATGCTCGCGGAGGGAGCCTCAAATCTCCAGAGGCTGGGAAGGATCTCTACATACGCTCCCTACTTTCCGATTGTCCTTCCATGACCTTCTACTTTGAAGGGGGACTTAAATCACTGGTTTCCTACTACAACCGCTATCAGAAACCTATCCATAAAAATATTTTCTATGTTGAGAAAGAGGAAGACAAGGTAGATGTCGAGATCTCCCTTCAGTACGTCGATGATGTAGCGGCACGCATGGTTGCGTTCGCCAATAATATTTACAACAGCGAAGGTGGAACGCACGTGACAGGTTTTAAGACCGCACTCACGCGCTCGCTTAATGCCTATGCCCGTAAAAATAATCTCGCGAAGGAAAGCGATGAGAATTTTACGGGGGAGGATGTCCTCGAAGGCCTCACGGCAGTCGTATCCGTAAAAATGCGGGAGATCCAATTTGAAGGCCAGACAAAGGGTAAATTGGGAAGCGTAGAAGCACGTGGCGCTGTTGAAACGGTATTTAGCGAAGCGTTTAGTTATTTCCTTGAAGAGAATCCGGATGATGCTCGGGCCATTATCGGCAAATCACTCCTTGCCATGAAAGCGCGCAAGGCAGCAAAGGCCGCAAAGGATTCAGTTCTGCGCAAAGGAGCCCTTGAAGGATTTGGACTGCCGGGCAAGCTCGCCGATTGTCAGAGCAAAGAGGCCGAAGAGTCTGAACTTTTCATTGTGGAGGGAGATTCCGCTGGAGGCTCAGGCAAACAGGGGCGTGATCGCCGTACCCAGGCGATTCTTCCACTGCGCGGGAAGATCCTCAACGTGGAGCGGGCCCGGCTCGATAAGATGCTTGCCTCCCAGGAAATCAGATATCTTATCCTCGCACTTGGCACTGCGATTGGTGACGTATTCGACCTATCGAAGCTTCGGTATCACAAAATCATCATTGCGACCGATGCCGACGTCGATGGAGCACATATCAGGACACTCCTCCTCACGCTTTTTTACCGGCACTTCCGCCCAGTCATAGAAGGAGGATATCTCTATATTGCGCAACCGCCGCTTTATAAAATAAAGCGCGGTAAGGAAATTTTGTATGCATACTCTGACGATGACAAAATGAAACTACTCGGCAAAGATGCAGAAATCTCCGAGGAACCCCCCGAAGCGGGAGAGGAGAAGGACCCTGAGGCAGGGGAGGATGTTTCTGCAAAAGGGAAAAAACAAAAGATCTCCATTCAGCGCTACAAAGGTCTCGGCGAGATGAATCCTGAGGAGTTGTGGGAGACAACCATGGACCCTGCGCGCCGACAACTTAAACTTGTGACCATCGAAGATGCACAGGACGCTGACAGAGTGTTCGATATCCTTATGGGTGAGGATGTCCTATCACGTAAATCATTTATTCAAAGTAACGCCAAGCTTGCCAACCTCGATATATAAAAAACTCCCGCTTTTAAGCGGGAGTTTTTAGGTTGCAGGGATTTAGTAGATTGTGGCGCTCGCTGTATTGTTTGCGAAATTCACGTCACCAGTCCTCTCTCCGGGGTCAGCCGTTATAGTGACCACTCCACTGGAGAGGTAGCCGCCGTTTCCTTGCGCTCCGTAGCAGGGAGCGGGGTACCCGATTGGATAGACAGGTGCCGTAGGATTGCAGTTTGACTCCTGGGAGTAGATCGGAGCCCTCCAGTTGAGCGTGTATACGATATAGCCTCCTGGAGGAAGCGCCTGTTGGGGTGCTGAGATGTAGGTATATGCAGGGGAGAGAGGAAGCGAAGCGGTGAAGATCCAGCCAGCGGGGGCAGTGAGAGAGCCCGCATTTCCTATTTCGAACTCCACGCTGCCCTGGCCTGCCGAGAGGATGCGCACTGACAGATCCACGCCTGCTACTTCCTGTGCGGGGTAACCTTTGGAGACGCCTTTTACTGAGTAGCCTTTAGTTGCCGGAGCGGTTGCCACGGGGGCAGTTGTTTTTGTGGGTGCGATGGTTACCGACGCGCTTCCTGTCGCGGTTATGGCCCCTGTCGCGAGATTGACGGCTGAGACACTGATTTCTGTTGCCACATTCTTTTCTCCTGGGACATGCGGAATAAGGAGCATGTGCTCGGTCGCGTCCACATAATTAAAGGGAGTATTGCAGGGAACCGCCTGATATGCGCCGGTAGGAATAGGAGCATCAAGCGAAAGGCCGCTCGTACATGCGTAGGAAATTTCGTACCCGTATGCTCCCTCAGAGGGAGCAGCACTGTTTATGCTGTGCGTCCAAGAAACCATAAATGCGCTGCCTGAGGGCAGAGTACTTGAGGCGATCGAAACTACTACCACCTGATTCACTTGAGCTTGAGTGGGGGTGCTTGTCGATGTTTGAGGAGAAAACGGTTGGGAGAATAGGGAAGAGAACCCACCGCCGATCTCTCCAAGTACATTAGGGATATTGGAGGCAACGATAATGATGCCCCAAGCCCCGAGAATGAGGAGTAGTACCAGTCCGACTACGGTAAGGATGCGGAGCAGCTCCGTTCGCGTTTTTTCCATGGTGCCGCGAAGATATCATTGATAATCAATACTGTCAAGAACCCTTACTTGACAGCAACGTTATTTTAGGGTATGCTTTCCAAAGCCTTGCAAATGCGAGGTAAAAGGAGCACCGTCACGGTGGATAGAAAACGCTCCTCCGTGAAGGACCCTCATAAGCACATAGACATGGATTTGAAAGGAAAAGGCATCGTACTGGAGATAGAGGAACATCGCGTCGGCTTTTCGCTGGCGTTCATCCTTATTTTCACGGGAAGTTTTCTTTTTCTCGCGGTCCTCAACGTACTGCCCGATCCGACGGCGCAGTGGAATGAGGAGCACGGCGGTACGCCGGTTCCTGAGTACTCGCAGCCTTCATCGGTTGCAAGTACTACTTCTTCTGCGCAGGGAAATACTGCCACTACCTCGGTAGCTGCTTTCTACGAGCAACCGGTCCGTATTGTCATTGATTCTATATCGCTTGATGTGGCGGTCTCGAACCCAACATCAACCAATGTCGGTGTCCTCGACAGCTGGCTTCTTAAGGGAGCAGTGCGCTATCCGACCTCCGCACTCTTGGGACAGTTTGGCACCGTGCTCCTCTTCGGGCACTCGAGCTATCTCACTATCCCAGGGGATCAACCGTATAAGACCTTTGACGGTATACAGAATCTTCGAACAGGCGATGAGATCAGCGTCTATTCCTCAACCAAGGAATACCGCTACCGCGTGACTGGGGTGCGCCAGGCGAACGTCAACGATCAAAATACGTCGACGATTGAATTGCCCTCCAACGGCCAATTCCTCACCCTCATTACTTGTGATTCCTTTGCAACTAAATCTGACCGATTTGTTGTCACTGCTCAGTTTGTAGGAACCTATTCGCTCGCGAGTTAATCGCGGACGGATAGGTCCTTGCAACCCGGCATCCTCATATCTACGGACTCCGTACACATGAGTATGCCGTGAAGTGCATGGGCTCGGGCAAAGCGCCCGAAGCACCTTTCCATCAACCCCGCTTGGCTATGTTCTAGCCAGGCACTTTCTGGAGGTTAACGACAATGGCTACTACGAAAAACGGTAAGTCGAAGAAGACTACTCCGAACCCCAACCTGATCAAGGTGATGTTCGAGGGCGTCCTCGATGTCTTCTTGCCCAAGAACTTCTCGACTCTCGCGCCTGCGGCCCCCGGCCCGGCTCCGACTCCACCGAAAAGTCCTCCGGTTCCGCCGGTGCATATCGGCAGTTCGAGGCACATCGGCTGGCCTGCCGTCGCGCTGGCCCTGTTGGCGCTCATCGGCGTGATCTGGCTCATCGACAACGGCTTTCCTCACCCGATCCGTCACATCGCGCTTCCCATGATTGGCGGCACGCAGAAGACAGCGGAAGTGACCAGTACTCCGGAATGCCAGCGCGGCTGGTCCTGGAATTCGGCTCACGGCCGCTGCGAGTCTCCGACGCCTCAGAGCGAGCTCAAGCAGTACGATGTCGCGAAGGCGAATTGCAAGCCCGGCGACATCAAGCCAGTCAAGGTCAGCGTTCCGGGTCATCCGGATGTGGAGCGGATCGTGATGCAGAAGTGCGTCTACCGCTAACTTTCAACAGGACTCGGCGGAGTAGGTGTTTACACACCTACTCCGCCGAGCTCCATTTTTTTCTTGTGTTGGACTGTTTGTTCGCAATGACGTTGCGAATAAGAAGACCCACACAAGGGTCGGCAAGCGCTACAAGGAGGAATCCAATGCGCACCTTCGCCGCCCTCTTGGGAGGGCTGATGTTCTTTTCGCTTATCTGTTTCCCTTCCGTGACGTCGGCCGACGGCATGCCCGTACCCCAGCAGCAGGAATGCTCCGGATGTACGGCGTATGAGAATGCCCACGCCAAACCGAAGCCCACGAAGATCCGCCTTGTCTGTTATAAGTTCGAACAGCAGGCAAAGGATGCGGTGGTATTGACCATCCTCGATGTTCGAGGAATGACGCTTCCGCAGGACCCCACAAAGCTCGATGCGCTTCTGAGCCAGCTCATTGCGGGCAAAGATCACATCGTTCATCGAGCTGCGTCTAAGGTCGCCAAGCCGCTCGACGAATATTGTATCGGGAAGTGGCGTGTGATCGAGGTCCTGAAGGAGGGCTACCTGGTCATTCTCTGCAACGGTCTGCCGGGCGGAAACAAGAAGGCCGTATTCAGGCCCGCCGACAGTCAGGCGATCCTGAACGGGGAGTATAGGCGGGCGTGCCTCGCGAATCATTGCGAACACGCTACGCACTCGCTCTAAAGTCGGTTTGTCTCGGGCGGCCCAAAACCGCCCGAGACACCCCTATTTTAAGTACTTGACAAAACGAATGATTCATTTATAATTACTTTTGTTCAAATTAGATTGTTATGAAAAACACCTCCAAAAATAACGTTTCTTTTCTTTTTAAAGCCACAGTAATGGCAGTTATCTCTATTGGCATGTTTGCTGGTTCTCTTCAGTTTGCCCAAGCGCAGGAGACTCTGGATGGAGGCTGTTGCGGCTCAACTGGCTGGGACACCACTGGGGGTACAGACTCCTACGCTCCTTCGACGGGTTGGGATACTACGTCAGGAACTGATTCCTATGTTCCTAGCACCGGCTGGGACACCACTGCGGGTACAGATTCCTATGTACCCTCAACTGGTTGGGACACGATTTCAGGAACTGATTCTTATGTGCCGTATAGTTCGGCTCCGACCTATACCGCTTCAGGTGACTATACAGCCACCGGTAGCTACCTCCCTTCATATGGATATAGTTCAGCTTCTTACGGTGGGTATGCTCTCGGAGGCGCGTTTGGCTACAGCAATCCTTCTTACAGTCGCGTCTACGCACCGACGACGGTACTCACCAATACCATCGATAACGGGAACAGCTGTACTGCTATAAATAGCTGCAATACGAATACTACGGTCTCATCGCCGACAACCATCAGCTATAACAATTCTTCGCCGAGCTACCCTCTTTACCCCATTTATCCTAGCTACCCTTCGTATCCGACCTATCCTTCGGCATATCAAGCTCCGACCTGCTCAATCCAAGTTTCTCCCTCAGTAGTCGCCTATGGGCAAGGAGTGACCCTCTCATGGACAAGTTCTGGAGCTACGTCAGGCAATATCTCTAATATTGGAAACGTCGCTCCGTCGGGCACTACCTACCTCAACGCGTACCAGACGATTGTCTACAATGGCACCTTCTATGGTCCGGCTGGCTCTACGAATTGCTCGGCTACTATATCCGTCTCTGGATACAACAATCCCGCTCCGTACGTAACCCTCAGTCAAGTGCCCTACACTGGCCTTGATCTGGGACCGACCGGCACCGCGCTCTACTGGCTCTTCCTTGTCCTTTGGTGTGCTATCGCTGCCTACTTTATAGCGGTAAAGAAAATCCACATCCGAATCATCAATTGGTCTCGGGGATTCTTCCTCGGTGACGCGGATACGGTAGCTCATCCAGCCTACCAAGGGGCACACTCCAGCGCTGCGAAGCATTCGCTAGCCCACACTGTTCAGTCAGGAGTTGATACGGTAGATAATTTTATCCTCGCTCAGGTTCATCGCGGACATCGGTAATTTCCTTTAGGGAAGAGATGCGAGGTTCCAAAACACACACAATCCCAGCGGCAATCCGCTGGGATTGTGTGTTGAAAGAGCCCTCTTATCCTAAACGCCTTGTTGCTTCTTCGCTTAGTCGCGAGAGTATCTCTTGTATGGGCAGTGCTCCAATTTTACCCTTGTCGCGACTCTCGAGAGTCGCTGTTTCGTTTTGCATTTCTTCATCTCCGACGACAAGTAAATAGGGGATTCTGGTCGTTTTTGCTTCACGGATCTTTTTGCCAAGCGTCTCGTCGCTTTCATCGACCTGTGCTCGCAATCCCGCTCCCTCGAGCGCTCCTAAAACCTCACGAGCAAATTGCTTATGCTTTTCACCAATTGGCAAGACGCGCACCTGAACGGGCGAGAGCCAGAGGGGGAGATTGCCTGCTAGGTGCTCAAGTAGAACAGCAGTGCATCGCTCGAGAGAACCTGTTATTGCGCTGTGAATCATCACAATACGCTCTTTCTCGCCTTTTTCATTGATACACGTGAGATCGAAGCGTTCAGGAATATTGAAATCGAGTTGAATAGTCGCCACCTGATGGTTCCGACCGATTGAGTCGGTAGCCATGAAATCGAGTTTGGGACCATAGAGAGCCGCTTCTCCTGGCGCTTCGAAGTAGTCGGCTTTTCTCGTCTGTGCAATCTCGCGTAGTGCATTCTCAGCATTGTTCCAAATAGCCGCTGTTCCAAGATATTTTTCAGGATGGGCAGGATCGTGGAAGGAAAGGCGAGCACGCAATTTAAAACCAAAGGTACTCCAGAATGTGTCGACGATATCCCAAATACGAAGAAATTCCTCGCGAACCTGTGTTTGTCTGCAGAAAACATGGCTATCATCCTGGGTAATCGAGAGTACTCGGGTGAGACCACCGAGTTCGCCCGATTGTTCGTCGCGATAGACCATTGTTGTCTCCGCGTAGCGCTGCGGCATCTCGCGGTAGGAATGAGGGCGACGATCGAATATTTGAGTATGGTGAGGACAGTTCATGGGTTTGAGAGCATACTCTCGCCCTTCACGCGATGTAATACGGAAGAGATCTTCGCCGAATTTTTCCCAGTGTCCGGAGCGTTCGTAGAGCTCCCGCTTGGTGATGTGGGGGATCGTCACGCGTTGATAGCCATGTCGAGACCGTAATTCCCAGACGTATCGATCGAGTTCTTGGCGCAGTATTGTTCCGCGCGGGGTCCACAGAGGTAACCCAGAACCTACAAGTTCGGAAAAGGTAAAGAGATCAAGTTCGCGTCCGATAGTGCGATGATCGCGCTCATCCGCTCCTTCCTGACTTTGGGGCGTTTTTTGTACCATGGATTGTATAGTATCGGATTTTATCTCTTAGCAAAAGAAACACCCGCGCAGCATAGCCACGCGGGTGTGTGTTACGGAGCCGGATGTCCCCATCCACATGAGGGACGTACTCGCCGGGAGCTTCGTCGCGAATGGAATTTTTGCTTCGGACTCGGAACTCCGGACGTTCTGTCCCTCGGTTTGAGCAACCAGATAAGGGTCAATGCGGCGTCCTTGTGTTCGGCCGCCATCATCGTTTGACCCCTGCCGAAAGCGATGAGTGAAGCCCGCACTGCCTCGAGCGCTGGCCCAGAATGCCCCTCCCTTGCGAGCAGACTCTCGTACTGCTGGGCTACATTCTCGGGGTTATTATCGAGCACCCGCAGTAGTGAGCGGACTGCACTTCGCTCATCATGGCCAGGAAATCGATTTTTAAGCGCTGTCGCAGCCCTACGGAAGACCTTTAGCGTCATGAAACCAAGCCCCCTTAGTATTGTTGTGAAAGCAAGAAGAAACTGCTATTTCCGATAGTAATAACCGCTCAGTCTGCTGTCAATGAGATCTACATTACAATGCCTTGAGTGCTTCTGCCACGAGGGAGAGTTCACCGTTTCGATTTGAGAGACGACCTTTGAGCGCGATACAGGAATCTGGCTTAAGAAGTGCACGGTATTCAGTGAAGGATTTTGGGAATACCACTGCCTCTATTGAGCCGTTAAAATCGGCTATCTTTATAAACGCCATTTGATCGCCGGCCTTGGTAAGTACGGTACGCATTTCCTCGATGATTCCGCCGGTAACTGCGCTCATGCCGGGCTGGAGTTTCTCACGCAGTTCCTCGATAGTCATGGAACGCTTTGCGAGTTTTTCGCGCACCCGCTCAAGCGGGTGCCCCGAGACATACAAACCAAGGAGTTCCTTCTCCCATTGCAATTTCTCCTCGAGAGGTGCGGGCGGGGAGGGGAAAAGAGCAAGGTCATTGATTTCTCCTAAGCCCGCGAAAAGCGACTGTTGGGAACTTTCTCCTGCAGAACGATGATATTCGAGAATGCGTTCAATATTGGCCAACAAATTACCACGTTCACCAAAGCTATCGAGCGCGCCACACTGGATAAGTGCCTCCAGAGCTTTTTTATTGAGCGCTTGCTCTTGTACGCGCCGCAAAAAATCAGAAAGAGAAACAAAACGGCCGTGAAGTTTTCGTTCGGTAATAATCGCTCCAGCGACTCCCTGGCCAAAATTCTTTATTGAATAAAGACCGAAACGAATTGCATCTCGGTTCGTTCCCGAAGCCAGTCGTGCCGCTTTCTCTGTTTTCTCTTCGCTCGCGCCAAGCACCACGGTGAAGTCCCCGAAACTTTCATTGATATCGGGAGGCAGGACTGGGATGCCCATGCGCTTGCATTCAGTGACCATAATGCCTGTCGTATCAACATCGCCTGCTTCCGCCGTGAGGATAGCTGCCATGTACTCGATGGGATAGTTGGCTTTCATATACGCCGTTTGATAGGCAACCTTGCCGTAACTTGCTGCATGCGCTTTGTTGAATCCGTACGCAGCGAATGGTTCGATAAGCTTCCAGAGACGCTCGGCTCGTTGTTTGCCCATCCCATTTTGTATCGCGCCTGCGATAAGCTTTTCTTTCTGAGCCTCCATTTCAGCAGGTATCTTCTTGCCCATCGCCTTGCGTAGGGCATCAGCTTCAAGCCAGGAATATCCCGCAAGCCGCACTGCGATGAGGAGCACATCATCCTGATAGGTAATGACTCCGTAGGAGCGCTCAAGGATGTCTTCCATGCGAGGATCGAGATAGGTAATGAGGGCAGGGTTATGTTTGCGCTCAATATACGCAGGGATCATTTCCATAGGGCCGGGGCGGAAGAGTGCGACCATGGCATTGATGTCGTGGATCGTAGTCGGCCGGAGCTCCTTGAGGAAGCGAGTCATACCTGACCCGTTGAGCTGGAAGGTCCCTTCAGTCTCTCCGTTGGCGAGCATCTCAAACGTTTTGCGGTCATTGAGGGGCACATTCTCTATGTCGATCTTAATGCCCCGTGTTTTCTCGACGAGCTTTACCGAACTGGCGAGTATAGAAAGGTTGCGGATGCCAAGGAAATCGAATTTCAGAAGACCCACGTCCTCGACCGAGTACATATCGTACTGAGTGATTATCTTGCCGCCCTTCGGATCTTTTTGGAGCGGTGTGTAATGGACCAGAGTCTCTGGCGCGATGACAACGCCTGCCGCGTGCACGCTGATATGCCTTGCACACCCCTCGATTTTTCGGCCGAGGTCGATAATCTCCCGCGTCTCCTCTTCTTCTTTGTACATTTTTGCGAGTTCGGGATTTTCTTTGAGAGCTCGTTCGAGCGTCATGGGAAATCCTTGCGAACCGAAGGGCACCTCTTTTGCGATCCGATCGCCAAGTCCGTAGGCATAGCCAAGCGCGCGTGCCACATCCCGCACGACGCCCCGGGCGAGCATCGTTCCGAAAGTTCCTATCTGCGCCACATGCGTTTCTCCGTATTTTTTGCGCGCATATTCAATGACTTCGTCGCGTCGCGTATCGGCGAAGTCCATGTCGATATCAGGAGCCTTCGGCCGCTCCGGGTTAAGGAAACGCTCGAACGGAAGCTGGTAGGTGATTGGATTAACGTTAGTGATGAAAGTGAGGTAGGAGATAAGAGAGCCGGCAGCGCTGCCGCGGGTTGTGGTGAGGATGCCGTGTTCGCGTGCAAAGGAAAGAAGATCCGCCACCACCAAGAAATAGGGTGCAAATCCTTTTTCCGCTATGATGCTGAACTCGTAGTCTACTCGCTTGCGCATCTCTAGCGTTGGCTCCATGCCCCGCAGGGAAAATCCTCTCTCGATGAGGGAGTGCAATTCTTTTTCGTAGGAGGAGCCTCCACTAAGAGGGAAGGCCGGAAATACCCATGATCCTAAGTCGAATTCGAGCGAACAACGCTCAGCGATTACGGATGCATTCTCAAGCGCCTCCGGAATATCTGCAAAAAGTTTCTCCATTTGTTCGGCACTCTGGAGAGAGAAATCCTCTTCATTGCCGCCGATATCTCCTTCTTCGGAAGGTCCCCGATTCTCTATAGCTCGCATCACAGTCCAGGCGCGACGATCATCGGGGGAGAGATAGAAGATTTCCTGGCCTGCAACGAGAGGTATATGTTCTCGAATAGCTGACTCTCGAAGTGTTTCCATGGCGGCGTCGTGTCCATCGATTTCGGGATGAACTGAAACTTCAAGGTAGACGTTATCGTCCCCGAATATTGAGCGATATTCATCGACAACTTTCTTTATACGCTTGTTTTCGTTACTGCGGAGAATAGAAGTGATTTCTCCTCCGAGCGACGGGATGATGGAAATAAGTCCCTCAGCGTATTTCTTGAGTAACTCCCGCGAGACGACCGGAGAAGGGGAGTCGCTTAGATGAGATTCTGTGACAAGCGCGAGTAGATTTCGGTAGCCAGTTTCGTTTTGAGCAAGGAGGACAAGGCGGTGTTTATTCTCCCCGCTCTGCAGAGTCGCGTCGAGGCCGATAATAGCTTTGAGCCCCGCATGCTCGCATTCTTTATAGAATTCGATAGCGCCATATAAATTATCTCTGTCAGTAAGCGCCAAACTTTTGCATCCGGCCGCTTTTGCCGCAGCCACGAGATCAGGAATTTTTGGCAGAGCCTGCAGAAGCGAGTAGTGGGAGTGGACGTGTAAGTGGGTAAAGCGGCCAGGCATTACTCCAGTATATCTTCTCTCATTCTTTCCGCTTACATTGACCGCATTTTTTTCTTGTGCTTTCCTTTACACAGAAAGTTCAATAGCAATTCTACGGGAGGGTTTGATGTGCGAATATTGTGGTACCCCCAACTCGCCAAATCCTCAGGTCAGAAAAAGCTTGATGCAAAGCTTCTCTCGCTTGATGACAGGCCAAGCTCGACGGCGTGCCCGCGGCCTTTCTGGGTTTCTGCGGCGCTTACTCGGATTTCTTCCGAAGTCAGGAGCGGAGCTTGAACAACGCCGCCAAGACCTTGCTCGGCAAAAGCTCAATCGTGAATTCAGAAGAAAAACACGCCCGCGCAATTTCGGTATTCCTTTACGGCTTCCCTGAGTCCTCTACACAGCTCCCCTTCGGGGGAGCTTTTGTTGTTATCATACATAGTAATGGCAAGGATTCTTATTGGTATAGATGAAGCCGGACGTGCTCCTCTTGCAGGACCTGTTTCAGTCGGCTTTGTAGCCGTTCCAGAAAAATTCGATGTTCTCAAAGAATTTCCCGGCGTGCGTGATTCAAAGAAGCTCTCGCCGGAGCGCCGCGAAGCACTCTATGAACTCCTGCTCACACGCGCCCACAATGGAGATGTTCGATTTTGTGTTCGATTTTCGAGCCATAAATATATTGACCGCTTTGGTATCACCAAGGCTGTATATCGAGCCATAAAAAGCGGAGTTCAAGCCCTTGCGCCGCAACCTGAAGATACCCACATACTTCTTGACGGTCTTTTACATGCGCCGAGGCAGTATTCTCAAGAGACCGTAATCCACGGAGATGATCTCATTCCTCTTATATCACTCGCATCAATTGTAGCTAAGGTGCGTCGTGATCATCTTATGGAGCGTATGTCCCGATTATTCCCTGGGTATGGGTTTTCCAAACACAAAGGCTACCCAACTAAGGAGCATTATAAAACTATCGAGCACAATGGTCTCTGCGATATTCATCGCCGAAGCTTTTGTTCAAAAGTAAAAGGTATTGTATAATTGAAGTGGAACTAAGTTCTCGGGCGACTTAAAGTTGCTCTCTCGACATCTTCCAACCCATGAACCCAGAAAGGGCGAATTGTGAACCTAGGAGACTCGAGGAAACAGCGGCAGCAGCCATTCTCAGTGACGCGCCGTCTTAAAAAAATCAGAGCAAGAGAGGTGAGGATTCCTTGCGAAGGATGTCCTATGAGGCGTGGTAATGAACCATGGCTCGACCTCGAACATTGCTGTCTGGCTGAGCATGTACGTCTCGATCCTGATCATCTGATATGTATGATCAGTCTCCGATTGCAAGAGATTCGGAGCGGGCGACTGAATCCTGGCCAGACTATGACGTTCGCTACATAACGTAAAGGAGGAAAGAGTAACAAGCGCCGGTTAAACAGCCGGCGCTTTGCATTTCAACACTTTTTTGCTATAGTAGGCAACATGGTCGTACGGATGAGACATACACGCGCGCATACCGGCAACCGCCGGAGCCATCATGCGCTCGCAAACCCCACTCTCGTAAAATGCGAGTGCGGGGCAATGCGTCGCAAGCACGTGGCGTGTCCTCAATGCGGCCGCTATCGCGGACGGGTGGTAATTGATGTCGCGGCAAAGGCAGCGGCAAAACAAGCTCGCCAGAAAGCCCGCGAGGGAGCGGAACAAAAGTAGTTCCACCCCGCTAGGAGATAGGGAATTTTGCACTTGCTATACTTATAAGTGCGCAGTTTCCTGAAAGCTTAGGACCTTTCGCGCGTTCTTCTTACATATGGCAAACAGGCACCTCTCACGCTCAGTCGTACTCCAGGCCCTTTTCGAGTGGGATTTTAAGTCTCTCACTAAAGAACAGGCGCAGGCGTGTCTTTCTCGTATTACCTCTGAATTTGCCTCCGGTGCCGCAGATACGGCGTTTATGGAAGAGCTCCTTGGAGGTGTTCTTTCTCGTCGGGGTGATCTCGATCTCGTTATTGAAAAGGCTGCTCCTGAGTGGCCACTTGAGCGCATTTCTCCTGTTGATCGGAATATTCTTAGGCTCGGCCTCTACGAGCTTCTTTTTTCTGATCGAAACAAAGTACCTGCCAAAGTTGCCATCAATGAAGCGATAGAGCTCGGTAAAGCCTATGGAGGTGAAAATAGTGGCCGCTTCGTTAACGGTGTTCTTGGCGCGGTGTACAAGGAGCTCGGAGAGCCAGGTAAAGATGAGGTTGGCAAAAGGCGCAAAGACATTCCGTACGACCAGATGCCGGTGGAGTATCTCGGCGGAGCGGTAGTCTTTGCGCACCACCAAGGTGATGTCTATCTCGCGCTGGTGCACGATATCTTTGGCCACTGGACGCTTTCCAAAGGACGCATTGAACAAGGAGAGAATCTCGAGGAGGGGACGATACGGGAGATTAAAGAGGAAATAGGACTTTCTATAAAGATACTTTCCTCACTCGGAGAAAATGAGTACGTAGCAAGTGATCCAAAAGCTGGGAAAAAACGCAAACACGTCGCGTATTTCCTCGCGGAATCGCCTTTTGTCGATGTAAAGCTCGAAGAAGAAAAGGGGGGCCTCGACGAAGCCCGCTGGTTTCGTCTCAAAGATGCCCTTGAACTTAATTTCTACGAGGACATCCTGCCTATTGTCACGAAAGCAGTACAGAATCTTACCGAAGGTTCAAAGAAGAAACATAAGAAATAAAATGAGTGAGAAAAATTTCAGCGAATTCGCTCAAAAACTCAACCTAGTATTTAAAGACGAAAGTCTCCTGCGACTTGCGTTTACCCATCGTTCATACCTCAATGAGCATCGTGAAGAGGCTCATCGCGGCCACAATGAGCGGCTTGAATTCTTGGGTGATGCGGTGCTCGAACTTACCTCAACGCGCTTTCTCTACGATCGGTTTCCAACCCATCAGGAAGGCGATCTTACTGCCTATCGAGCGGCGCTCGTGAACGCTAATACGCTTTCGGAAGTTGCGGCACGCATTGGTATGAACGATTACCTCCTTCTCTCCAAGGGTGAAGCAAAGGATCTAGGCCGCGCCCGCCAGATACTTCTTGCCAATGCTTTTGAAGCTCTTATCGGAGCGGTTTACCTTGATCAGGGATATGACGGAGCCGAGCACTTCCTCTCAAGGTATCTTTTCCCAAAGATAGATGAGATCGTCAAAAAACGTCTTTGGCAGGATGCAAAGTCTGCCTTCCAGGAAAAAGCTCAGGAGCACGAAGGAGAGACTCCTACCTACGCTGTACTACGCGAGGAGGGACCGGACCATGACAAACAATTTGTCATGGGAGTATATGTCAGAAACGTGCTTGTGGCTGAAGGAGAGGGTCGTAGTAAGCAGGAAGCGGAACAAGAGGCCGCACGAGCGGGTCTTGAACGTAAAGGTTGGTAGTTTCTCAATACCAGAGGCTTTTTCTTGTTACAATATCGGCAATGCGTTTGAAAAGTATAGAGCTCTCTGGGTTTAAATCATTTGCCAAAAAAACTGAGCTCAAATTTGACTCCTCTATAACGGCCATTGTTGGTCCTAATGGATCAGGCAAAAGCAATATTGCCGAGGCATTCCGTTTTGTGTTGGGTGAGCAGTCTATGAAATCCATGCGCGGCAGGCGTGGCGAGGATCTCATCTGGAATGGTTCGCCTGCGATGGGACGGGCGGGAAGGGCCTCAGTACGATTAGTGCTCGACAATGCTGATCGAGTGCTCAATCTTGATTTCGACGAGGTGCAATTTGAACGCGTTGTCCATAGGGATGGCAGCAACGATTACCTTCTCAATGGGAGCACGGTACGCCTGCGGGATATCGCCGAGCTTCTGGCGCATGCAGGTATTGGATCATCTGGGCATCATATTATTTCGCAAGGTGAAGCTGACCGTATACTCAGCGCTTCTCCTCGCGATCGGCGCGAAATGATAGAGGACGCTCTCGGACTCACTGCATATCTCTACAAACGAGAAGATGCGGAGCGAAAACTCGAAAAAGCGCAGGAGAATATGCGTGAAGTCGAAGCGTTGCGCCGCGAATTGGCACCACACTTGAAGTTTCTCTCAGGTCAGGTCAAAAAGATAGAAGAAGGGGAAAAACTTCGCGAGGAGCTTGCCAATGCCTACGTAGAATACCTGAAGCGCGAAAAACTCTATCTTGTAGAGACAAAAGAAGCCCTTGCCGCTGATGAATCTAGCCCCAGCAAGGAGCGGCATGATATTGAGAACCGAATACAGAAATTACGGGATGGCCTTGCGAGTAAGGCAAAGAGCGATGAGAGCGCTCACGAACTCGTTCGCTTGGAGAAAGAAGGAAGCATAACGCGCGGGCAGCGCGAAGAGCTTACGCGTGAGATTGGCCGCCTTGAAGGAGAGCTCATTGCTCGGGAATCGATTGCCAAGCGTTCAGAAGGCGCCACGATTCCCGCAAAAAAGGCTGCTGCATTTGCTGAGGAAATTGCTGCGGCACTTGAAGAGGCTAAGGAATTTGATCTACAAGCTCTCCAAAAGACTGTTGCTTCTCTTGTCCATCGTGTCCGTGAGTTTGCTCGTTCGATACTGCATAGCGAAGGCGGAGAAGATACAGAATCACTTGGAGAGCTCAAAGAAAGAAAACAAAAACTTGAAAAGGAGTTGCACGATATCCAATCGCAAGAAGAAAGAAACCGCAGATCTGTCTCGAACTTGCGTGAAGACATAGAGTCGAAAAAAGATGCGTCGCGGCAGGCTGAGCGTGAGCTCTTTTCTGCTATGGCCCGCCGCAGTGAACTTGAGAGCATTCTTGCAGGGATTGCCACGCGGAAGGAAGCTTTGGCACGAGACGAAGAGCGTTTTAAAGAGGAGCTGCGTGAAGGGGGTGTCTTAATCGGCCGGGGGATATTGGGGTATGAATCATTTGAACTTGAGAGAGGCAAGGTGCAGACAAAGGAGTCTATTCTGGAGGATCGTTCGCAGCAGGAAGTTCGTCGTCGAAAGCTAGAGCGTCTCAAGATTCGACTTGAAGAAGCTGATACCTTGGGGGGCGCTGAAGTACTTAAGGAGCATCATGAAACAAGAGAGCGAGATGAATTTCTCGGACGTGAACTAAGTGACCTGCAAACATCGGCTGAATCTCTTCGTGCACTTATTGCCGAATTAACGGAGACGCTCGAGGGACGCTTTGCTCAAGGTATTGAGACTATCACCCTTCAATTCAGCGAATTTTTTAAACTTATGTTCGGCGGGGGAGAGGCAAAGCTCTATATCGTGAAAGAGCACAGAGTGCGTAGACAAGCATCCTCCGAAGCAGAATATGAAGAGGGGGAAGAAGACGGTGAAGATGATGCAGAGCTCGAAGAAGGAGTGGAAATCTCAGTCAATTTGCCCCACAAGCGTGTCAAAGGGCTCCATATGCTCTCCGGTGGGGAGCGAGCACTCACGTCAATCGCACTTATCTTTGCAATGAGCCAGGTAAATCCGCCACCCTTTCTTATTCTTGATGAGACAGATGCGGCGCTTGATGAAGCGAACTCAAGGCGCTATGGCGATATGATAGAAACTCTCGCGCGCAAATCACAGCTTATTTTGATAACGCATAACCGAGAAACCATGAGCCGGGCGGGGATTCTGTATGGTATTACGATGGGCAGCGAAGGTGTCTCGAAGCTTCTCTCGGTTCGGTTTGAAGAGGCTCTCAGCGTGGCAAAATAAAAAGACTGGTCTTACTATGGATAGTGTTCCCTCCACTCATGGAGGGAAAAGTTCTTTCGGAGGGGAATAATGCGCTTTAAGAAGCCACCTGCCACTCTAGCAGAACGGACAGTATCGGGTTCCTACGAAGTCGCCTGGGGCGTCGTCGATTCGGCGGACATGCGATGGGCTCCGTTTCTGTTGCGTCTTCGGAACCGTGTCCAAGACGACTGGGAAGTGCCCAAGAACGCAAATACAGTGCTTGATGTCAGCGCGGATCTCTACGCGCTTGGGGTTATTCCCAAAGGAGTCAAGATTCCGACTAGCCCGAGCGAACTTCAAGAGCTCCTGAATTCCATGGGCTCCACGCAGGCCTCCGAGCCAGTCTCCTAGACTAAGACGAAATCAATAGTACGTGCGGAGACATCTGCACCAACTAGCTTCACGCGCACTCGGTCTCCGAGTGCGATTTTTTTATTGGTACGGTCTCCAACAATTGCGTATTCTTTGGGATTGTAGCGATAATAATCGCCTTCAATGCTCGCAACGCGCACAAGTCCTTCACATGCGGTATGTTTCTCCTCCACGTACACTCCCCATTCGGTGGTACCCGAAACTGTGCCCTCGAAAATCTCTCCAATTTTGCTCGTCATGAACTCTACTTGCTTATAACGGATGCTGTCGCGCTCGGCATCTGTTGCTTTCGCTTCTTGCAGAGAGGCGGCGATACACATTTTTTCGAGTGCTCCGTATTCTTTGTGTGTTATCGGTTTGTTGTTGAGATGCGAGCCAAGGATGCGGTGTACAAGAATATCCGGATATCGGCGGATAGGGGAGGTGAAGTGTGTGTAGTATTCAAATGAGAGTCCGAAATGGCCAATATTTTTAGTTGAGTAGATCGCTTTTGCCATAGAGCGCAGTGTAGCGGTGCGTATAAGCTGCTCCTCCGGCTTTCCCTCAATGCTATCGAGGAGAACCTGTATATCACGGGCGCTGTAGTGCGCACGGCCCTTTTTTACGTGCCCAAATTCATACCCTAGTGCACGCACGAAGACAGCGAGCTCTTCAATCCGGTCCTCTTTAGGTTGATCGTGGATGCGGTATAGAAAGACGAGTCCATGTTCCGGATTCTTCTGTGCAAGTTTTGAAACATACTGCGCCACTTCACGATTCGCAAGAAGCATAAATTCCTCAATGAGTGAATTTGTTTCAAGCCGTTCTTTACGAGTGATCGCCAGAGGACGGCCATGCTCGTCGAGCGTAAAACGGACCTCGTTTTCGCCGAAATCGATAGCCCCCTCTCGTTCACGCTCTCTCTTAAGTGTTCTGCCAAGTGAGCGTAGTATTTCAAGTTCCTTGAAATACGGACCCGCTTTCTTAGTAAGTACCTCTTGTGCAGCTTCATAGGTAAAGCGCTTATCAGAGCGAATGATAGTTTTTTTGAATTGTCGATCGAGCACTTCCGCTTTTTGATTCAGGCGAAATATAGCCGAAAAGGCAAGGCGATCTTCACCTTCCCGTAGGCTACAGACATTACCTGAGAGCTCATTGGGCACCATGGGGATGGTCGTGTCGACTAGATATACCGAAGTGCCCCGTTTACGGGCTTCAGCGTCAAGCGCTGATCCTTCCTTTACGAAGAACGACGCGTCGGCGATATGGATACCTATTTCAAACTCTCCATTCCCAAGTTCTTGTACCGAGAGAGCGTCATCGAAATCTTTTGCATCCGGAGGATCAATGGTGAACGTGGGTATGGTGCGGCAGTCAAAACGTTTAGAAGCTTCCTCTGCAATAATATGTGTGTGATCTTTTTCGATCTGCTGTGCTTCGCGCACAACCTCAGGGAGAAACTGTGTGGAGAAACCATGTTCGAGCACAATGGCATTCATTTCGGTACGATGCTCGCCGGCACGTCCAAGAGCCTGAAGCACCTTGCCCTGCGGATCCTCGACACCATTGAAGGAGATAAGCTCAACAAGTATTTTCTCTCCTTCTTTACCAGTACCGGAATCCTTAAGAAGGATAGGGCGATAGAAACGGACATCATCGGGCAATGCCACCCATTGCCTGCCATTTCTTTTAAGTGTGCACACGAATGTGTCGCGAGCTCGCGAG
Organism: Patescibacteria group bacterium; assembly: GCA_028871115.1. Lineage (GTDB taxonomy): Bacteria > Patescibacteriota > Minisyncoccia > Phycocordibacterales > SBAW01 > JAKALC01. Next base: position 35,167 of record JAGWOD010000001.1, read on the forward strand.
ATCACTCGGATAATTTTGCCGTGCGGGCGAAGGGGAGCCCGGAGTCCTTTACCACGCCCTGGACGCAGCTCAATCACCTCGACTTCTACTTCGTCGCCGTTGAGCGCGCCACCGAGAGCCTCAGTGGCAATTTCGATGTCTTCGTGTTCGGGCCACGCGACATAGCCCGTTCCTTTACGGGTGATCTGAACGATACCGCTTACTCGGGCTTGCCGAGGCGGCCTATTGGTCTTTTCCTTCTGCATAGAGAAAACAGTGCTTCAATGATACTACAAAATTTCTTTCCTGACAAATGCAGGAGAGCTGCTTCATTGACCCACGAGCTCTTCTTTGATAAAGTCTTTTTATCCCGCTCACGCGGGATGTTTTAAACAACACATGATCACTATTCGACTCCAGCGCCGCGGACGAAAGAACGACCCGAGCTTCCGGGTTATTGTCGTTGACTCCAAGCGCAGTATGAAGACTGGCAGTTACCTTGAGATGGTGGGGTCATACGATCCTCGGACCGACAGAATCGAGCTTAACGCTGAGCGTATCGCACACTGGATGAGCCATGGTGCCAAGGCTTCTGATACAGTACACAACCTCCTTGTCTCTCAGAAGATCATCGATGCGAAGAAGATTAACGTACTTCCAAGAAAGACCCCTTCCAAGAAAGAAGAGGCACCCGTATCTCTTGAAACTACGGCCCAACCGCCGGCAACTGCCGAAGCTGTGGGCAGTGATGTTGCGCCCCAGTGACCTACTGCTACAATTTCACTAGTTATTAATCAACTACATATACTGCAATGGTGGAAAAAGATCAGGAGTTCTTGGAGTTCGTCATCAAAGGTCTTGTCGATCATCCAAACGAGGTAAAAATTAACCGTACGGTTGACGAGATGGGTGTTTTGCTGACTCTGGATCTCAATGCGGAAGATATGGGCAAGGTCATCGGTCGTTCAGGCAACACTGCCAAGGCCATCCGGACTCTTTTGCGAGTCGTAGGGATGAAAAACAATGCCCGTGTGAATCTCAAGATTAACGAGCCAGCAGGAGGTATGCGCAGTGGTGCACCTTCCATGGCTGAGTATCGCGCTGAGAACCCTGCGCCTTCTCAAAGCCCCGCAATGAAGTCGGTTGATGAAGCTATGGAAGAGTTGGGAAGTTTCTAATTTTAAAAAAAAGACAGAACTCAAAAACCGCGCTACAGTAGTAGCGCGGTTTTTTCTTGTGAAGGGAAAATGCCCCAGACGATAGATATATGAAAAAGAATTTCCATATCATAACTCTTTTTCCTGAAGTAATTGAAAGCTATACAAAGGTATCGATACTTGGACGTGCACAAAAAAATAAGATCCTCTCTGTCAACACTTATCAGCTTCGTGACTTTGCTCAAAATCGATGGGGGAAAGTAGATGAACGTGCCTATGGTGGAGGCCCGGGTATGATTCTTCGTGCTGAGCCTATAGTTAGAGCAGTTAATGCAATCCGCAAAAACAAGCCAAGAGCAACAGTGCTCATTATGTCTGCGGGCGGCAAGCCTTTTACGAACGCTCTTGCTCGCGTATACGCAAAAAATCATAACGATGTAATAATCGTCTCTGGTCGCTACGAAGGGCTTGATGCGCGGGTGAAGAAAATACTCGGGGCACAGGAGATTTCTGTGGGCCCCTATATTCTTACGGGGGGAGAGATTCCCGCTCTTGCTGTCATTGATGCGGTGTCACGGCATATTCCTGGGGTGCTCGGAAAATATGAATCTCTCGAAGAAGGAAGAGTTGCTTCCCATGACGTTTATACCCGCCCCGAAATTCTCCTATATCGGGGCAAGAAATACCGCGTTCCCAAAGTACTCCTATCGGGCCACCATGCAAAAATTGATGAACTTCGAGGCCGCAGGCGTAGTCTGGGGAAAAATACTTGACGTACAAGCCCCTTTTGCTATACTGGATAGCGAAACAAGGGGGTAAGCGATTGAGTAGTAGGACTCGCGTTTCAAACAATAGAATAGTGCTTTGAGGTTAAGACCCGAAGCTTATTGAAACAGATAGGCAAGGGCGCTTTGTGCGTCTGCTATTTTCGTGTTTCTAGGACAACCCCAGTCTTTATTTTCCTGTTTTTAATTATCTATTCATATAACTACGCTACGCCGTATGCGCGAACAAAAATTCTTCAAACGGCATAACCCCTCTCGCGTCGCCACTCCCAATCTTGTGGCTGACCAAATCCGCTCCTTCGAGTGGCTCCTCAAGGAGGGCATCCGAGAGACTTTCAAAGAATTTACACCTATCAAAGACTATTCCGGTAAGAAATTCGATCTTGAGTTTTCTAAGATTGAGATCGGCGAGCCGAAATTTGACGAACACTACGCGAAAGACCAGAAACTCACCTACGACGCGCCGATACGGGCTATCGTTCGACTCACGAATAAAACATCAGGCGAAAAGAAGGAGCAGGAGATATTTCTTGCGGATATCCCTGTAATGACTCCGCACGGCACCTTCATTATAAACGGTGTCGAACGAGTCATTGTGCCGCAGCTTGCTCGCTCCTACGGTGTGTTCTTTACTGCTGAAGAACTTAAAGGAAAGAAGCATTTTGGTGCAAAGATTATTCCCGCACGCGGTGTTTGGATCGAAATAGAAGCGGATGCCGATGGCATGCTCTCTGTCCGCATCGATCGCAAGCGCAAGTTTCCAGCTATATCGCTTCTGCGCGTACTGGGTGCTCGTTATGATAGTGACCTCAAATCGCTTTTCAGCCACGCTTCCTATGAGAAACGCTGGGTAGAAGCTGCAATGGAGAAAGATCCTGCAAAAACTGTTGAAGAGGCTTACATAGAGATACATAAGCGATTGCGCGACGGAGATCTTGCTACTGCAAAAAATGCGCAAGACTATATAACTGCTCTCTTTAGTGAAGAGCGATACGATCTTTCCCCAGTAGGACGTTTCCGTTTCAACCAGCGCTTTGGAAAGTCATTGGGCGTTCAAGAACTTACCCGCAAAACCCTCAGTCTCGATGACGTAGTCACCACGCTGCGTCATTTGCTCATGCTCGAAAATACTCCCGACGCGATGGAAGATAACATCGATCACCTCGGCTCCCGCCGCGTCCGCTACGTAGGAGAGACACTCCAGAGCCGTGTCCGTGTGGGACTCACTCACATGAAGCGCAACATCCAGGACCGTATGTCGACCATAGATGCGGAGGCTTCGCTTCCCGTCCAATTCGTCAATCCGCGCCCGCTTCAGGCCCGTATCAAAGAATTCTTCACCACCAACCAGCTCTCTCAGTTCATGCAGCAGGAGAATGCACTTGCGGAGCTTGAGCATTTGCGTACCTTCTCAGCTCTTGGCCCTGGCGGTCTTACCCGTGAGCGCGCAGGTTTTGAGGTGCGCGATGTGCACCCTTCACACTACGGGCGCCTTTGCCCCATTCATACTCCAGAAGGTCCGAACATCGGACTCATTCTGCGTCTTTCGACGTTCGCACGTCTCAATGAGTTCGGCATGATAGAGACGCCTTACGCGAAAGTGGCCAATGGCACCGTGACGAACGAAATCATATATCTCAACGCTGCAGAGGAAGAAAATGAAAAGATAGCCCACGGCGCGACAGAACTTCATGGAGACGGCAGAATCGTCGAAGAGATGGTGGAAGTGCGCTTCAAGGGGGCTCCTGTACGCGTGCCTCGCGCCGAAGTCAAATATACGGATGTTTCTCCTCAACAGCCCTTCTCCATCGCGACATCAATGATTCCGTTTCTTGAGCATGATGATGCAAACCGAGCGCTCATGGGTTCAAACATGCAGAAACAGGCGATTCCCTGTCTCATTCCTGAAGCTCCGCTTGTTGCCACCGGCATGGAGGAAACTGCAGCACATGATACGGGACGCTTAGTATTTGCTCTTGAGGGGGGCACGGTGGCGGAGGTTGATGGACGACACATTTCAGTAAAAAACGATAAAGGAAAAGAGACAAAATACCCTCTCATCAATTTTGTGCGTACCAACGGGTTCACGGCGCTCCATCATCGCCCTATCGTTTCTGTAGGAGAGAAGGTTAAAAAAGGACAACTTCTCGCTGATGCTTCCTCCACCGATGGAGGACAGCTTGCACTTGGACAAAACGTCATGGTGGCATTCATGACGTGGTCAGGTGCTAATTACGAGGATGCCATCATTATTTCTGAGCGTCTCGTAAAAGACAGCAAATTTTCAACCATCAATATTGAGGAGTTTGTCTGCAACGTACGGGATACGAAGCTCGGAGCCGAGGAGACAACGCACGACATACCCAATGTTTCAGAAACGAAGCTCCGTAACCTCGACGAGGAAGGCGTCGTACGCATCGGCTCAGAAGTCCGCCCTGGCGATATATTGGTTGGCAAGATAACACCCAAAGGCGAAACCCAACTCACGCCGGAAGAGCGGCTGTTGCGATCTATTTTCGGCGAGAAGGCCCGTGACGTGAAGGATTCAAGCCTCCGTATGGAGAACGGCAAACGAGGCCGGGTTATCGGAGTAAAAGTCTTTTCCCGAGAAGCAGGACATCAGCTTGAATCTGGCATACTCAAGCGCATCCATATTGAAGTAGCACAACTGCGAGCGGTCTCCGTAGGAGATAAGCTTGCAGGCCGCCACGGCAACAAGGGCGTCATTTCCCGTATTCTTCCTGAAGAAGATATGCCCTACACCTCCGATGGTCGACCTGTCGATGTCATTTTGACACCGCTTGGTGTTCCTTCGCGTATGAATCTCGGACAGATTCTCGAGCTCCATCTTGGACTCGCGGCCAATACCCTCAAGTACCAGGCAATCTGCCCTCCGTTTGCAGGAGCAACTGAAGAGGAAATTCGCAGCGAACTCAAGCAAGCTGGCTTCAATGAAAATGGGAAAATGAGGCTCTTTGACGGCCGGACGGGCGAGCAATTTGAACAGGAGATCGCCGTTGGATACATGTATATCCTCAAGCTCCATCATATGGTCGAGGATAAGATCCACATGCGCTCTATCGGTCCTTATTCCCTCATCACGCAACAGCCTCTCGGCGGCAAGGCTCAAGGCGGCGGACAGCGCTTTGGAGAAATGGAAGTATGGGCACTTCTTGGCTATGGCGCTGCCTATACGCTGCGCGAGATGCTCACGGTGAAATCCGACGACATCATGGGTCGTTCAGCGGCATTCGACTCTCTTGTGCGCGGGGAACGTATTGCACACCACTACGCTCCAGCATCATTCAACGTGCTCTTGCATACCTTGCGTGGTCTCGCGCTTGATGTTGAGCTCCTCCGGGGGACTGCACCTATCCGTAGCGGCAAGAAAACTCCTGGAGCAGAGATCGGAGATTTTGACGCAGTGCGTATAAGACCTGCCTCTCCTGAGAGAATTGGCGAATGGTCCTATGGAGAAGTTACAAAGCCTGAAACTATCAACTACCGCACCCAGCGTCCGGAGAAGAACTCCCTCTTTGATGAGAAGATATTCGGGCCTGAGAAAGACTACGAATGCTATTGCGGAAAATATCGAGGCATACGCTACAAGGGCATTGTCTGCGAGAAATGCGGTGTTGAGCTCACTCGGGCTATTGTGCGTCGCGAGCGTATGGGGCACGTCGATCTCGCAGTCCCTGTCGCGCATGTGTGGTTCTTGCGTGGCATTCCGTCGCGACTCGCCATGACTCTGGGTATCTCTGCCGCCGATCTTGAAAAGGTCGCCTATTTTGCGGGGTATATCATCATCTCGGTCAATGAAAAGGAACGTGAGCGTATCAGCAAAGAGCTTGAGAGCGAATACAAGACCAAGCTCAAGGCGCTTCAGGACGAGAAATCGAAGGAGAAGATCAAAGAGCTTTTTCTTGAAGCCAAGCGCGATATCGATGCACTGCGGATCGGTACAGTTCTCGACGAGGCTCGATATCACCGCTACGCCATAAAATATGGTGCTGCGTTCGAAGCGGGAATTGGTGCAGAGGCACTTTACAATTTCTGCAAAGGCCTCGATCTCAAAATGATGGAGCGTGCTACCGCTAAGGCCTTCGAGGAGGCTGGTTCTGCCGAACGCGAGAAATTGAGCAAACGACTCTCACTCATGCGCGGCATGATACGAGCCAACGTGCGTCCCGAATGGATGTTCCTCACCCGCATTCCTATTATTCCGCCGGGCTTGCGCCCCATGGTGGCACTTGATGGTGGCCGCCACGCGACCTCGGATGTTAATGATCTTTATCGTCGTGTCATCAATCGCAACAATCGTCTCAAGAAGCTCATAGATATTCATGCGCCTGATGTAATTCTGCGCAATGAAAAACGAATCCTCCAGGAGGCAGTAGATGCTCTTATTGATAATTCAATCCGCCATGGTGGAGCGGCGTATTCCGCGACCACACAGGCTCGCACCCGTCCGCTGAAGTCTCTCTCAGATAACCTCAAAGGCAAGCACGGCCTCTTCCGACAAAACCTTCTCGGCAAGCGAGTCGATTACTCTGGCCGATCGGTCATTGTGGTAGGCCCTGAACTCAAACTCAACCAGTGCGGTCTTCCCAAACACATGGCGCTTGAACTCTTCCGTCCCTTTATCATCGGCAAACTTCTTGAGAGAGAACTTGCCTACAATATTCGTGGTGCTGGACGTCTTATTGATGAAGGGGTACCTGAGGTGTGGGCTATTCTTGAAGATGTCATAAAGGATAAGTACGTGCTTCTCAACCGCGCGCCTACCCTCCACCGCTTGGGTATTCAGGCCTTCCAGCCGGTTCTTATTGAAGGCAACGCGATACAGCTTCACCCGCTTGTATGTCCTGCTTTTAACGCTGACTTCGATGGTGACCAGATGGCAGTACACGTGCCACTTTCGCCTGAAGCACAAGCCGAAGCACGTGAAATTATGGCGGCTCCTAAGAACATCCTCAAGCCCGGAGATGGCCAGCCGGTAGTTGCCTCCAAACTTCTCGATATTTTGCTCGGTGCTTATTGGATGACCAAGGAAGTGGAAAAAGCTAAAGGGGAGGGAATGGCCTTCTCAAGCCCTAATGCTGCCATATTGGCCTACGATTACGGTGCTGTTGGCTTCCAAGCAAAGATCAAAGTCCTTCCTTCGGAGAAAGAGAAGTACGCACAGTTTGGGAATTCTCTTTTTGAGACGACCGTAGGACGCCTGCTCTTCAATACGGTATTCCCCTCGGATTATCCCTATGTAAACGCGGCCATTGATAAGAAAGGCCTTGCTCGGCTCGTTGATGATCTTATCGCCCGGTACGGTCTCGAGAGAATACCTGAGATCATGGATCGCATTAAGGCGTTCGGATTTCGCTACGTTACACAGTCGGGTATTACCTGGTCCCTCGACGATATTCGTGTGCCGAAGGAGAAGCGGGAAATTGTCGCTGCCGCACAGAAGCGATCCGATGAAATCGTCAAACATTGGGAAGAAGGCCTTCTCTCCCAGGAAGAGCGCTACCGCATGAATATTGAGGTCTGGCACGCGGCAAAGGCTGAAGTCGAGAAGCTCATACCTGCGACACTTCCAATTAACGGCTCAGTCTCCGACATGTTGCGCTCCGGTGCTCGCGGTTCTATTGCCCAGGTAACGCAAATGGCGGGCATGAAGGGTCTTATTGCTTCTCCAACTGGCGAGGCTATCGAATTTCCGATCACCACCTCCATGAAAGAGGGTCTTTCGCCGATTGAATACTTCATTACCACCCACGGCTCTCGAAAAGGACTCACTGATACTGCTCTTCAAACTGCAAAAGCTGGGTATCTCACTCGACGTTTGTTTGACGTGGCGCAAGACATTGTCGTAGGGGAGGAAGACTGCGGAACTAGTGAAGGTCTCGCTGTGCGCCGCGAGAGCGCATCAGGAATCGGTACCTTCCTCGCAAGCAATATTCGAGGACGTTTCCTTGCTGGAGATGTCGCGGACGCGAAGGGCACTATTCTCTTCAAGAAAGGTCATTTTACGACAGCGCCAGATGCAAAAAAGATTGAGGAATCGGGAGCCCCCTCCGTATATGTTCGCTCCCCAGTCGGATGTAAATCACAACGAGGCATTTGTATTCACTGCTATGGAGCAGATCTTGCAACCTGGGAGCCGGTCTCCCTTGGAGAAGCGGTAGGCACAGTTGCCGCCCAAGCTATCGGTGAACCCGGCACTCAACTCACTATGAACGTCAAGCATGCTGGCGGTTCAGCGTCGGTCGGAGGCGACATCACCCAGGGTCTCCCTCGTGTTGAGGAGATATTTGAACGCCGCACCCCCCGCAACCCTGCTGCTGTGGCTGCTGTAGCGGGCGAAGTGATAGAAATACGCGAGGACGGAAAAGAGAAAACCATCGTGGTTCTTCCTGATATTGAGAGCAAAGGAAAAGGCAAGAAGGCCGGTTCGGTTGAATACCCGGTCAACATACGCCGCACCCCACTTATAAAAATGGGAGATCGAGTCGAACGGGGCCAGCTTCTCACTGACGGATCAGCGGATCTTTCCGAACTTTTCCAATATGCAGGACGAGAAAAGACACTCGACTATATCTTGCGGGAAGTCTCCCGAATATACGAGCTTCAGGGCGTTACGATATCAGTCAAACATATTGAAGTCATTGCTCGTCAGATGTTTAGCCGTATGCGTATAACCGAACCGGGAAATACGGAATTCTCTTCCGGTGATATTGCGGGCGAAGTTGAGCTCACGGCCGAAAACGCTGAAACGTCCGGTGAAAAAGCCAAAGCAGAGCCTCTCATCATGGGTATTCTCGAAGTCTCGCTTTCTCGTGCGAGCTTCCTCTCAGCCGCTTCGTTCCAGAACACGACCCGTATGCTCATCAAGGCGTCAGTTTACGGAGCGATAGACTATCTCCATGGCCTCAAAGAGAACGTCATCATCGGTCGACTTATCCCAGCTGGCACCGGGTACCGGGGTTCGTCGAAATCGGCAATAGTAGCAAAGTACGCACCTATCCCGACTGAAGCTATCCGCAAAGAGCGTGAAATCGCTTAGTCATCTATTTTGATTTCTTGAGCGTACACGGCCCTGTATGAGCGGGGCCGTTTTTAAGTAGCAAAGTTGGGTCAAAATCTATACACTTACAGAATATGGATTCTCCTGTCCATGAAATTAAGGAACGTCTCAATATTGTTGATGTTATAGGTTCATACGTTCAACTTAAAAAAGCTGGACGCAGCTTCGTTGCTCGCTGTCCGTTCCATAAAGAACGCACGCCTTCTTTTCATGTTTCCCCAGAGCGCGGTACCTACAAGTGTTTCGGCTGTGGGGAAGGAGGTGACATATTCACCTTTATCGAAAAGGTAGAAGGTATTGATTTTCCTACGGCGCTTAAACAACTCGCGGAGCGTGCAGGGGTGCAATTGCCCGCACGAGGCTGGCAGAATACAAGCCCAAAAGAGCAAGAAAAAGAAGAGCGCTTGTATGCAGTGCTCGAGAAGGCAACTTCTTTTTATGAAGAAGAACTTGGGAGGCACAGCAATGCAAAGGAGTATATCCTCTCCAGAGGAATACAGGAGAATACTCTAAAAAAATGGAGCATCGGCTATGCTCCGGCAAGCTGGGAATTACTTTCCTTAAAGCTTCTTGCCACCGGATTTTCCAAGGAAGAGCTTATCGAAGCAGGCCTCTCGGTACCTTCTGAGAAAAAGAGGGGAGAGGTGTTCGATCGATTCCGAGGTCGTATTATGTTCCCGATTTTTAATACTGAAGGAAAACCGATTGCATTTTCAGGACGATTTTTTGAGAAGGTTCAGGGTTCCCGAGAGGATGGTCCGCCTGCAAAATATGTCAATTCCCCAGAGACGACGCTTTTCAGAAAATCGAAGGTACTCTACGGGCTCCATATAGCTAAAGAATATATACGCAAAGCGGATTGCATACTTCTTGTAGAGGGACAATTCGATGTCGTACTTTCTCATCAAGCGGGTTTGCCCTTTGCGGTGGCTCTCTCGGGTACTGCCCTTACTGAGGAGCATTTGAGGCTTCTTGGGCGTCTCTCTAAACGTCTTGTGTTAGCTCTTGATGCTGATGAGGCAGGCATCCGCTCGGGCCTCAAGAGTACTGCTATGGCACTTGCTGCTGGCTTTGACGTAAAAATTCCGATTATAAAAGAGGGTAAAGATCCTGCGGATCTCGCAGCGAAGGATCCGGAACTGCTCCGCTCTGCGGTGCGCACAAGCATAGCGGCAATAGAATTTTTTCTCCAAGCTCTTCGCCCTGGGGCAAAAGATGAGCGTGGATATAAGAAACTTGTTGAAAAAGAAATCTTGCCACTCATAGGGGCTCTTCGAAGCAAAATAGAACAGGAGCATTTTATACAGCTTGTGGCGCAGCGTCTTCTTGTTTCGGAGGATGCAGTACGGGCTGAGATGAAAAAATCAGCTTCTTCTGTCGTGCAGACTGATGAGTCCCAAGGCGACACCCGTCAGGCAGAGGATGTACAAACGGGGAATATGCACGTGCCCCTGGAGAAATATGCCGGCATGCTCCTCTTCCGCTTTAATGAGAATTCAGAGATATATAAAAATCTTGAAATATCTCTTGGCAAAGAGCGTTTACTGGCACTAAAAGAACGACTCTCTCCCAACGCAGAGCGTCTGCGTTTTGAATTCGATATTCTTGGCGAGGATGAAAATATCCAAGCGAGCCTATTACTTGAGGAGATTGCGCGCGTGCTCCTTGATGAGGAGATTTCCTCTATACAAAAGCTTCTGCGTGCCGCTGAAGTTGAGCGGAAATCTACTGAAGCCCATGAACTTGCTGTGAAGCTAACTTCGCTTGCGCGGCGCAGAGAAGAACTCCGCCGTTCATAATCTCTGCGTTTGCTATACTTCTTCAGAACTGACCCCAGAAGAGGGAGTTGTTATGGTCGATGTGCGGCGTTTGCGTATCGTGCGGAATGCTCTTCGAGTTGTGAATAAAAAAAAGATGGAGTTGAGTGTTGACGATAGAAAAGTTATCAAAGAATTCATGACAGAAGTGCTTCCGAAGAATCACTTCTCAGACCATGAATTCCGGACGAAACTCTACCAGCAAACACTTCGCCCTAAGGGCAAGCATCTCATGCGCATCTTTGATCGTATGGAGGTGCTTGAACAACAATTGCTCTTGGCTACCCACCCTGCTACCACTCTTTTGAAATGGGACTCAGATATGAGCGCATATGTTAAATGTTGGTGCGAGTTCTTGCTCGGTACATGGGACTAACACACACCCCGTAGCATCTCAGTTGCTGCGGGGTTTTTATATAGAGAAACTGGATTTTTAATGAGTTTGTGCTATAGTACTCTTACGTTATGGCGAAGGGGATGAGGGCTAAAGCCCGTCTACATAAGCGGGCCGGAGCAAGGCGCGCTTCTGCGTCGCGCCTTAAGGCTAAACACTATCGTGCTAATGCGGCCCGACGGCGTACTTCATCTGCTCTCTCGGGAAGGAGTTCGAAGGAGAAGAAATCAACACTCCCAAAAGCCCAGAAGATTGATTCAAAGTCCGCACGTCGGCTGGCTGATCAAGGAAAGAAAGCCGAAGCATTGATGGCGCGAGGCCGTGAAAGAGGCTTTGTCACCTACGACGAAATCCTCAAGGCATTTCCAAATATAGAGACAGACGTTCTCTTCCTTGAGGAATTGTATGAGCGGTTTTCCGCGGCGCATATCGATGTTCTTGAAGGAGGGGGAATGCTCGAGGTAAAGGAAGAGCCTCTTGATCAAAGCTATGGGCGTAGCGATAGTCAGTACGATTCCATTCAAATGTATCTGCGAGAAATAGGCAGATACCCACTTCTCTCTGCGAAGGAAGAGAGAGATCTCGCTAAGCGCATCACGGAGGGTGAAATCGAGGCAAAAAATCTCCTTGCTCGAGCAAACTTGCGTCTGGTTGTTTCTATCGCAAAAAAATATGTTGGTCGAAGTCCCGACCTGACGCTTCTTGACCTCATACAGGAGGGTAATCTCGGTCTTTTCAAAGCGGTTGATAAATTCGATTATACGAAGGGATATAAATTTTCTACCTACGCTACCTGGTGGATACGTCAAGCAATTACCCGTGCACTCGCCGATCAGAGCCGCACGATACGCATACCGGTCCACATGGTTGAGACCATTGCAAAATATAAACAGGTGGCGCGGCGGCTTTCACAGGATCTCGGTAGGGAACCTCTCGCTGAAGAGATTGCGCTTGAGATGGGAGTTGACGTCGATAAGATATATCAAATAGAGAAAATTGACCAAGATACCGTATCTCTTGAGAGCCCAGTCGGAAGTGAAGAAGATGACGGGAAATCGGTTTTGGGGGACTTCATCAAAGATGACAAAATACTCTCTCCAGACCAGGAAGTAGCCCGTCGAATTCTCACGGATCAAGTACGGGAAATACTGGATGATCTTTCGCCTAAAGAGCGGGAGATACTCAAGCTACGACACGGCCTTGAGGATGGTATTTACCACACTCTTGAAGAGGTGGGTAAGAAATTCGGAGTGACTCGCGAACGCATCCGCCAGATAGAGGCGAAAGCGCTTGAGCGCATCCGCACGCATGATAAGGCAAAAAAGCTTCGCAGCTATTAGTTAGCGCTGCTCAGTAAGGTCCCAAATTTTTGCTGCAATATTGCGCGGCCTACCCTCAAACGGCAGGTGATGGTTGTCGAAAAAAGGCATACTGTTGCATTCGATTACTCCACAGCGCACCTCTCTCCATGAACGGGAGAGATCGGGGCTGATGAAGTCAATTCCAACTACTTCAGCCCGCAGTCTGTCTGAAATCTCCTCGAAGAGGAGAATATTATCAGGATGGACTTCATCACTCACATCTTTTGTCGTGCCCCCTACCGACCAATTAATTTTTTGGTGCAGGGTAATCCGCTCTCCAGAGGGAGGAACACTTTGAGGTGAAAGTGTTTGTCTTTTTAATTCATCGAGCGTCTCTTGAGAAAGTGCGATAGGGGAGAAGTATGGCCCCCGTCGAGCAGGGTGCTCATTTGCTTTCTCTACGAGCTCTTGTATCGTTTTGTGACCGTCTCCGATAATAGTCGGAGGATCACGACGAATAGTTGCACAAAGCTTCCCGTCGACTAGGGTGGCGCGATACACGTGTCCCTCAAGCTCTTCCTCGATGACTACTAAAGGCGAGACCTGCTTTGCGATAGCAAAGGCTTGTTTGAGCTTCTTCTCGTCCGATATATGGAGGGTCGTGTGTCGCGTGGCCGAACCCACATGAGGTTTTGTGATGACGGGTTTTAGAAGAGTATCGTATATGTGCCGAGCGCTCTTGTAAGAAGAGGCCGCACCTCCTGCAGCTACTGGAAAGTGGTATGCCTGGAATCTTTTTTTGAGTTCGGCCTTATTATCGATCCACCAGACTGGCCCACGTTTCCGAGTGGATAAGGGGATTCCTTCAAACGAGCTATGCCGCCCATCTCTAAACTTCACTATGAAAAGATTGCGTGGAAGTCCAAATAATCTGAACTCTTGCATCTCGATTCCGCGCTCTTTTGCCTCTTCCCATAGTACGCGGTCAAGAAGAAGCGTCTTCTCGTCGGGTGCATCAAGCAAGGTCCCGAGCCCTAGTCGCGCTATTCCTCTGTAAATGAGCGGCAGGAGCCATTCTGCGTGCAATACACGCTCTCCTATATATCGTCCAATCTCGCTCGGATAGAAGAAAAGAGGACGTGCAAAGCGCTCAAGCCAGAGGGCAATATAGGTCCCTTTGTGGTATATCGGATCGCTTCCACAATCGGTGCAACGCAGTGCGGAGCCCGATACTTCTTGCATGCTCATAGTATACTCGCTCATAAAGGAGCCTGGTATTATACTGCCCTCATGAAATCTCAGGGGTCAAAAGATTTGAATGTGGGCGAGAAAAAACACACTAAGACCCGCTTTCCCATACAGCATTGGAGCCATTCCTCCCTCACGGCCTTTTTGAGAAATCCGCTCGCTTGGTATAAACGCTATGTCGAGGAAATCTATGATACTCCCGCAACCCCCTCGTCCATAGTCGGTCGGGCTGGCCATGTTGCCCTGCAACATTTCTATGGTGGGCTCGGGAAGGAACCTGCTATAGCTCTTGGCCTTGAATACCTACGAAGTGTTTCCGACTTTGAAATCAATTTTGGAGCCATAAAAAGCAAGCGTCTCAAGAAAAAGAAGCGAGAAGCTATGGAGCGGGAGTACCTTCAAGCAGTGGGATTTTATCTAGAGCGGCCTCCCAAACACAGAGTACTTGGTGTTGAAGTGAAGGCGATGGCAAAGGTGCCGGGTCTCCCGCTTCCTCTTAAGGCGGTATCGGATCTTGTGGTTACCTCCCGAGTGGAAAAGGGGGCGGTCGACATTATTGACCATAAATTCGTCGATCATTTTAGCAGGCGGGGAGTAGAGAAGCCGCTTTTTCTCATTCAAGCTCTCTTTAACTACTACACGGTCCAAGAACTTTTTGGAAAGCCGGTTCGACGCTTTGTCGTATATGAATGTAAAAAATCAAGAAATGCCGATGGTTCAGCCCAATTACGTCGGCACGTTATTGATTTTCGCTCCTGTAAGGAAGATTTTACTGTCTTCCACCGCCTCATACGGGACGCAACGGAGGAGATTGGGCGACGCCGAGCGTATCTTCCCAATCCTTCTGACCTTTTTGAAGGAGATAATTCCTTCGATATCTATCGTCTCGGTCTTCTTGAAGAGTAGGAATTTATTGTCCCGTGCTTGAGGCGGTTGTCGAGGTGGAGATCGATTGTCCGATTGCCTGGAGTACCTGATCGACCGCTGCTCGCATGGAAGCGTATGGCTGGTCTCCTACAAGCTGAAGCACCGGTTGATTATTTGCCATGATCACAATTGAAGGCGTTCCCTGGAATCCCTCTGCGATTGCTTCGTTGTAATCAGCCTGAACTTTTGATGCGAACTGATTGCTGTTGAGGCACTGATTGAATTGCTGTACGTTGAGGCCCACTTCACCAGCGACCACGGGGAGCTGGGAGAGATCAAGCCCGTTGTCGGAGGGAGTTATTGAATAGATGGTGTCTATGTACTTAAAGAATGCAGTATTTCCACCAAGCGAGGCCGCACACTCAGCCGCCTGTGACTCCTCAGGCGCCTTGGAGTGTATCTGGGCGAGTGGGAAGGGGCGGAATACCCACGCGACCTTACCGGAGGGGCCGTAATACTGCATAAGCTGATCCATCGTGGACTCGAAGTTCTTGCAGAAGGGGCACTCAAGGTCCGCATACTCGACTATCTTTACGGGAGCATTTGGATTGCCATAGATGTGATCTGTTGAATCGACCGGACGTACTGCCTGAGTGGCGGTGTTCCCTGAAGAGCCTGGGTTGCGACTTATTAAAAAGACACCACCTGCAATAAGAATGCCCACAACCACGATACTAATGGGGAGTACGTATTGGCTTTTCATACTATGTAATTTATATGTACTGTAATTATAGCACTCTAAAACGGCAAGGTATGGGTCAGGGATCCATTGGTAGGTTTTTCCCACTCCTTAGTATCGATCTTTAGTTCCCGAATACCGTCGAAATCACGGTACTTGAGGGAGCCATTCTTTCGAACCCAGTCATATAATTCGCGAGTGATGCGCACATCTTCGAGGCAATATGCCCGTACTTTTTCGCGCTCTCCTTGGGCCCACCACTTGACCGCCTGTAAGCCGCTTCCACTTTTTTTGCGTCCGAGGGTTGCTTCAGCTACGTTGTCGAGTCTAAGGCGCCGCCCAAGTACTTTTTTAATTTCTTTCATGAGATCAACACTCCGGATAGCACTCAAATTGCCCGGATAGTATTTATTGAGGATAGGAATATCAAAATGGTCGCTGTTATAGCCTATGACGATATCTGCGCTTTCAAGTATGGGCCAAAGTCTTGCAATATCTTCGAGAGTAAAACTTACATACTCGTCGTTTTGAGAATCATGAATACCCACAAGCGCAAGATCAAGCTGGGAAGGATCGGACATGCTGCTTCCTATATTGCTTGTTTCTATGTCGAGAGTGATTTTCCGCATGTTTCAGAAGCTTTTAAGGAAAGATGGCAAGCTAGTAAGAGCGATTTTCTCTTCTTCTCCTGTAGCTAATGTCCGGATTGCTACCATTCCTGAATCGATTTCGTTTCGGCCGATAACAATGAGATGAGGAATTCCCTTTTTATCCGCTGATTTTATCTGCTCTCCCAATTTCTTGTCCCCAAGATCGACAGCTGCGGATATACCCTGAGCTCTCAACCTCGAGGCTATTTTCATCGCTTCGGTTACCATATCTTCTCCTGTGACCGCAAGATAGACCTTGATGGGGGAGGTATAGGAGGGAGTAAGACTTCGTACCTCGAGGAAGTCCCGAATAGTAACATCACCCATCCCAAAACCAACCGCAGGCATTGTTTCTTCACCGAAGAGTTCCATCAAATTGTCATATCTTCCTCCCCCGAATAATGAACGGTTATTGTCAGGGTGGGTATCGTAAACCTCAAATACAAGGCCGGTATAGTAATCAAACCCTCGTACGATGTAGGGCTCGAATCGAGCATTGGAACATCCGAGTTCCTTGAGCGTTGTAAGAAGCTCAACGACATCTTTTGGAGCTACAGAAGCCACAAATTCTTGTGGGGAGATGCCTATCTCTTTAAGAGAAGCCTCCTCTTCTTGAGAAGATACCTTACCGTGTCGATCGAGAAGGCCGTGCAACTTTTTTGTGCTCTCCTCAGAGAGAGAGTGCTGTGTAATGAGCCCATTGAGGAAGCCTCGAGAACTAATACGAATTTCGAAATCATTCTCTGTGGCACCAAAAGCGCGCATGAGAGTGTGAGCAAGCAAAATTATTTCTGCATCTGCCGCGATGTGTTCCGAGCCAAAAAGATCAATATTCAATTGCCAATGTTCGCGCACGCGTCCGCGCTGAGGGCGCTCGTAACGAAAGACGTTTGGTATGGAATACCATCGCAAGGGAAAAGAAAGATCTCGGCGGCGTGCCGCCACCATCCGAGCAACGGTAGGAGTCATCTCCGGTCGGAGCGTTACCTCTCGGTCACCGCGATCAAGGAATGTGTAAGTCTGCTGTGTAGCAATTTCTTCATTTTCCGATCCCTTTGCACGATAGAGTTCAGCTGGCTCAAGTAAAGAAGCACTGTATTCTTCATACCCAGCGCTCTGTGCTACTTGGCGCATGATGGAAAAGAGGTGTTGCTGCAGGGCCTGCTCCTTCGGGTAGAAATCCCGGACCCCTTTATAAGGATCAGTGGAGAGTTTGCCGTTGCGCGCCATATTCGCTACATTGTAACTGTTTTAGAAGCCAAAATACAGATATGAAAGCAATTGGGGGCGGCGTGCTTAGTCTCTACAAACGCCTTGGCGAAACGCCCCGCGAACGCCTAGAACGCCTGCGTCTTGAGAAGCCCCAGTACCAATATGAGGTGCTCTCCTATGCTGGACGTCTTGACCCAATGGCCGAGGGGGTACTCCTCTGTCTTGTCGGGGCAGAGAATTCACGCCACGAGAAGTGGCTCGAGCTTTCGAAGGAGTACGTTCTTGATATTTTGTTTGGATTTGCAACGGATACCTACGATATTTTGGGGAAGGTAATACAAACCGGTGACTCCTCGCTCATTGGCCGTCGCTCTCTCGAGCAAGGACTCAATGAATTTCGTGGACTTGTCTCCCAAGAGTATCCTCCTTTTTCTTCAAAGACTCTTGACGGGAGGGCACTTTTTGAATGGGCACGCGAAGGCTCAATCGGATCTCTCACTATTCCTCGGCGGACAGTGACTATTTACGATATTGAGTTTTCAGGTATGTATAAGATTCCCGAACCCCAACTTCTTTTCTACATTGAATCAAGCATTGCCCGTGTTCAGGGAGATTTTCGTCAAGAAGAGATTCTTGAATTGTGGCACCGTAACCTTCGGCCGGCAGGCACGCGAGAATTTCCTTGCGCGACCATCAAGATCTCCTGCTCCTCAGGGACCTACGCTCGCTCTATAGCCCACGGTCTGGGTCAGCATCTTGGGATTCCAGCCCTCGCGCTCCATATCCTGCGAACAAAGGTAGGGGAGTACAGCGTTGCAAAATCCCTACGCTGAGATCCTCACCAATCCAGTTCTCCAGTCTTGTATTCAGTAACTCTTGTCTCGAAGAAATTCTTTTCTTTCGGGAGGTCCATGATCTCGCTCATCCAAGGAAATGGATTGTCCTTATGGTAAAAGCGTTCAAGACCGATGCGCTCAAGGCGGCGGTCAGCAACATGCTCAACGTATTGCTTTACCGATCCAGGGGTAAGGCCAAGAATGCCACGAGGAAGAGCGTCATCTGCGTACTGCTTCTCAAGTTCGACGCCACGCTTGATGTTGTCTGTAAGCGTCTGCTTAAATTCTGGAGTCCAAATCTCAGGGTTTTCTGCAACGATGGTATTGATAAGATCTGCTCCGAAGGCTAAATGTACTGATTCATCACGCAAAATGAATTGGAATTGCTCGCCAACGCCTACCATGCGATTTTTACGCAGCATGGAAAGCATCATCGCAAATCCGGCATAGAAGAAGATACCTTCCATAATGACGTAATAGCCAACCAAATCGTGGACAAATTTTTTGACGTTTGCTTCTCCCTCGGTGGAGAAATTAGGATCAAACACCGACTTAGTCATTTCAACAACAAAATCGTCCTTTGCTTTGATTGAAGGGATGGTGTTGTACATGTTGTAAATTTCATCGGGATTGAGACCGAGTGTATCGCAGCAATAGATGAAGGTATCAGTATGCACGGCTTCTTCATATGATTGGCGCAACAAATATTGGCGGCTTTCTGGATTCGTGACGTGGCGGTAAATAGCCAGCACAATATTGTTTGCGGTGAGCGATTCTGCGGTCGAGAAAAATCCGAGGTTCCAAAGAATCATACGACGCTCATCTTCGGAGAGTGCACCTGGTTTTTTCCACAACTCCACGTCCTGTTGCATAGAAACCTCCTCGGGTACCCAATTGTTAGCAACTCCCTTTTTGTAGTGCGTACGCGCCCAGGGGTACTTCATGGGAAGTATCTTATTGGGATCCGTTGAGCGACCGTTGATAATTCCGCCTCGAATCTTGTCGCTTTTCTCCGCCATGAAATTTGTATATTGTCTGTTAATAAAGCGTCTTCGCGTAACGCCTACCGATACTACCCTCTGTCACAATGAGCTCAAATCTTACGCACTACAAGACTCGCACACCTCGCCAATTTGCTCGACACGAGTATTGGGCGCAGATGCTGTAGTGGTCGACGCAGAGAATTTCGGAATACCAGAAGCACGAGGTTCTTCTTTAAGAGAAGTAGCACGCGGAGCTTCGTTCTTGGTTTCTATTTCGCGACGTAGTTCCTCAAGAGGAGAAAGTGTAGATGCGCGGACCGCAACTTTTTCCTCAATCGAATCTGCAAATATAGAAGAGGGAACCGATACTGCCACCGTCTCTTCCATGATGATAGCCGCCGCAGGCAGGGGAGTGATTGCAGCAGGAGAATCAGATTTTGAAGTACCTCCGAATTTTTTAAGATTAACCGTCGCTTTCTCTACGCGAGAAGCTCCAAGCGAGCGCAAATAATACGTGGTCTTGAGGCCAAGAGCCCACGCATACTGATATATTTCGGAGAGGACTTTGCCCGAAGTGCCTCCATAAAAGATGTTAAGCGACTGGCTTTGGTCTATCCAACGGCCCCGATAGGCTGCTGCTTTAATGAGCCACTGGGACTCGATCTCGAAGGTCTCTTTATACTTCTCCCGAATTGCAGAAGGTATCTCGGCAATCTGTCGGATGGCTCCATCATAGTATTTTATCTTTTCGAGCATATCCTCATTCCAGAGTTCGAGTTTTTTCAGATCTTCAACGAGATATTCGTTAACCACCATGAAGTCACCGGCCATGTTGCTCTTCACATAGAGGTTCTTGTATATGGGCTCTATGGTTGGATAGCAACCCGCAATATTGGCAGTTGAAGCGGTGGGAGCGTTTGCCATAGTGTTGGAATTTCGCATGCCCCATTTGCGTATCGCTTCACGCACAAGACGCCAATCGAGAGTCTCGTGTCGAGGAACATCGATCTTCATTCCACGCTCCTGTTCAAGGAGCGCGATGGTGTCTTGAGGAAGGATGCCGCGATCCCATTTGGAACCTGCGTAGGTCTCATAGGTGCCGCGCTCGCGTGCAAGAAGCGAGGAAGAAAGAATGGCGTGGTACGCGATCGTTTCCATGCTCTCATCAGAGAAACGCACGGCTTCCTCAGAATCAAAATTGATATTCATGAGATAGAGAGCGTCTTGAAGGCCACGCAACCCGAGACCTACCGGACGATGCTTCATGTTGGACGCCCGTGTCTTTTGGGTTGGGTAGTAATTTATATCGATGACATTGTCGAGCATACGCATCGCGACGGGTATGACTTTTGCAATGCGTTCTCGACTCCAGACTCCCTTCTCTACAAAGCGGGCCATATTGATTGATCCGAGGTTGCATACTGCGGTTTCGGTGGCGGAAGAATTGAGCGTTATCTCCGTGCAGAGATTTGAAGAATGAACAACGCCTACATGATCCTGTGGCGAGCGTATGTTTGAAGGGTCTTTCCAGGTCACCCACGGATGCCCTGTTTCAAAAAGCATGGTGAGATTTTTCTTCCAGAGATCTGCTGCGCGGATGCGCTTGTGATGAGGAATAGTTCCTGCTTCCGCAGCTTTTTCATAGCGCGCGTATGCCTCTTCAAATTTTCGGCCATAGAGATCATGGAGGTCAGGCACATCGGAAGGGGAGAACAGAGTCCAATACCCATCCTCGGACAGACGCTTCATAAAAAGATCTGGTATCCATACAGCAGTATTGAGATCATGAGCTCGGCGCCGCTCGTCTCCGGTATTTTTACGCAACTCCATGAAATCCTCGATATCGAGATGCCAGTATTCAAGATATACGGCTGCCGCACCGCGCCGTCGGCCGCTTCTATTGATGGAAATAGTTACATCATTGGCTATTTTGAGGAACGGTATAACTCCCTGGCTTTCTACACCAGTTGTTTTAACGAGCGATCCCGTTGCACGCACGGGAGTCCAGTCGGTGCCGAGTCCTCCTGCGTATTTGAGTAGCTGAGCCCCATCGGAAAATTCGTTGAAAATCATGTTCAGATCATCAGGCACGGTGGAAAGAAAACACGATGAAAGCTGGGGCTTTACGAGGCCCGCGTGGTAGAGCGTCGGAGAAGATGGTGTGTAATACATCGACGACATTATTTCGTAGAACTCTATAGCGTGGAGTTCCCGTTCCTCTTGAGTCTTTTCGGAAAGTGCCGTTCCCATCGCCACGCGCATCCAAAAGATCTGAGGCGTCTCAAGAAGTTCTTTTGTACCGTGGACTTTCGAGAGGTAATTTGCTTGAAGTGTCTGAAGGCCGAGGTATTTAAACTCGAGATCCCTCTCAACGACTAGAGCATCAGCCATGCGCTTCAAATTGAATGAAAGAAGTTCTTTGTCGAACTGACCAACTTCAACTCCACGTCCTATGGAGCGGATAAATGCGGCGCGATACTCTTGATCAAGTTTTTCATAATCAATGTCTCCGAGAACGCTGCGGTACATCGACTGCAGAACAAGTCGTGCCGCTACAAACGAATACGCCGGGTCTCGCTCGATGAAGGAGCGTGTCACCATGACGAGCACTTCATGAATATCTTTGCTCTTCATGCCCTCGTACATCTCTTGTCGTACTTTCGAAATAACAGCAGGAACATCGATGTCGTGTTCGTAGCCGATTGCCGCGCGCAGAAGTGTCCGCGTAAGTTTGCTCTCACTGAAGGCCTCGCGCGCTCCGCTGCGCTTTTCTATGAGGAGTGCGTTCTCGACGATCTTCTCAGCAACTTCCTGACGCTTCTCTTCTCGGATTTTTTCGTGTTCATAGCGATAAATGATGTAGGATTTGGCAACGCCAAAGTACCCTCGTTCCATGAGGGCGTTTTCGACCAAGTCCTGTATGTTCTCAACGGTTGGAAAGAAGGCCGTATTAGCAAATTTTCCGTCAATAAGGGTCGTAACAGCCCTGGTTATATCAAATGCATCCTTCTCATGTGCATCGCCGAGCACTGCGGCGAATGCTTTTTGTACAGCGACGGTAATTTTATCCGGATGGAAGTCAACGATTGTCCCGTTGCGCTTCTTTATCTTCTGCGTAGTGGCCATGGTCGCCGTGAAAAGTTAGTTATTAATAAGTGCTTGCTCTCGGACTTGTTATTATACTCCTCCCACTTCCACTCGGCTCGTTTTTTTCATCATCAGGACTGTGTACAAATAACAACAGCACATTTTTTAGCCCCTCCGCAACGGGACTCGTAAAAAATGCTGCGCCCCAGGCATTTTTTGATGTATTTTTTCATAAGTCTCAATCATTCATGATCATCAAAACATCACAATAGTCTCTAAAATGTAGGGATCATCCCACCGCCACTAATTTCCTCTACAGCTTGATTACCTCGTATATAAAACATCCCTTTCCAATTGGTCTCTGGTATTTTTTTTATATGCGAGTATGCTGAATTCGTACTGCACTCAAGCGCACTAGGTTATGCTTATCCACCGAAGAGAGAAAGAAGATCAGAACATCTGGAATTTCTTTTTTAGCGTTCTTTTTGGGATACTTCTTGCCCTTTCGTGTTGGCAAATATACCTAACGTACGGCTTTTTCCCGCAAGGGGTGCCTGTATTTGACGCTGTACTAATGGCTCTTGCCGTGTTGCGTATCACGCGGCTTCTCGTCTATGACAAAATAACGCGCTTCGCGCGCGAGTGGTTCCTTCAAAAACGTACTGTAGTCGAGAATGGGAAGGAATTCATTGAGCTCAAAGAATTTCAGAAAGGATTCCGACATACTATCCACGATCTTCTTCAGTGCCCGTGGTGTGTGGCCGTCTGGGCGTCACTTGTCGTTGTGTTTTGTTATTTCGAATTTACCTGGAGTTGGTATGTCATCTTCATGCTCGCTGTCGCCGGGGTAGGGTCGTTCCTTCAAGTGAGTGCGAATGCGATTGGTTGGTACGCTGAAGCGAAAAAAACTGCAACGCTCGAGATGAGACGCTCCAAGACTATTGAAACCGGACGGGAATAGAGGCCGATTGATTCCGCGAGGGATCACCGGAAGAATTTTTATTTTCTAAAATGAGCGTGCCGGTCGCTGTTTGTGGCTGTGTGAAGTTGAGTGTTGCACTAAATGAGATAAACTTGCTGCTTGTTGAGTTCTCCTCAGCATTTGCGGACGTTTGCACAATGATATTGCCGTTTGCATCCTCGAGTATCACAGGAAACTGACCTTCTACATACCAAGAGCTCGTAGCTTCTCCATTGACTATGAGAGGGGAGCTGACCAGGTCTCCGGCATTGGGAGAAGAGATAGAAATACTCGCTTCAGCGTTTGCTCCGGAAAAAGTAGTAGTCGCAGGAAACTCTGAAGTAGTGCTAGCCATTACTCCTCCTTGGGGTAGGGGTGCGCCAGGACGCAAGACAAAGTAGGATACTCCTCCTGCGAGGATGACAAGAATGAGGATGATAAACCAGTCTTTATTCATAGCGCTTCCTTTAGGTGAGGACGCTTTTGAGTGGTAACGCTTTCATGCGTAGATAGTGCCTCTAAAATGCTCTTGATCTTTAAGGCCGTTTCAGCAACCGAAGAGACTTGGAATGTTGGTATTTCTGTTTCTTTTACCACTTCATCGTTGCCGCCAGGGTAGAGCGCATCACCAACGTAGAGCATCTCACGTATTGGGATAGCAGTAATTTGAGCGAGTTTTTGGATACCATACGCTTTGGTAATGCCTTTGCGGACAATATCGATGGTCGTCATGCCTCCGATACGGATTGTAAAATCGGGAAGAAGCGGTTGGAGTGCTTCTTGGAGAGAAGTTCGTTTGCGACGCTCAGGATCCCATTTTTCTTTTTCAGAAATGGGTGCCTGTTGTCCGAGCGCAGAGAAAGATATTTCAGAACCACGATCTTCGATTTGTTCTCCCCATGTGGTAGTGATATCTCTCTCGACCTCGGTTGAAGCGAGTGCATGAGTGAGAGCATTTCGAATCGCTTCTTTTTCTTCCGGGGAGAGTTCAAGATCATAGGAGGCATGCCAGGCGCCCTCCACGTACTGGTAGAGCTCAGATGCATTTGTTGGGAAGAGATACAACCGCTCGAGACGAGCATCGGAGGGTATGCTCGCAAGAAATTGTTTTTGAAACTGCGGATATGATCCTCCCGACATCACAGCGATGGGTAGTTTCTCAAGAAGTTTCCCGAGAAGATCACCCATGTCCTTCCCGAGTAGCTGCTTACTTTCTGCAAGCGTTCCATCCAGATCAAACGCTACAAGTTTCGGCAGTGTGCTCTTCATGTGAGCGTTTTTGGCGCGAGGATACTAAGCAGTCGCTTGAGTGAAAATGTTGCTACTCCTACTACGGAATCGGCTGCTCCGTAGTATACGAAGAGTGAATCTTTCTTGAGCGTCATGCCGCAGGAGAACACGACCTTGCGCACCTGACCCTCGAGCTCATAGGATTCAGTCGGTTCGAAAATGGTATCGGCGGTGCGGGCAAGAACGATCGTGGGGTTCTTTAGATCAAGGAGTGCTGCGCCCAGCCGGTAGGTACCGGTGCGAGATACGCCGTGATAGATGAGAAGCCATCCTGCTTTTGTCTTAAGTGGCGGTCCAGCGATCCCCACCTTCTCGCTGTCCCACATTCCTTTGCGTGGGGAGATGAGTTCAATGCAGCGGGAGAGGCGTTCTTTGCTGAAATCAAGCGAATCAAGAAGATCTGCGCACACGCTGCCTGCCGTATCAACTCGATGCATCAGCATAAATTTATTCCCAATTTTCTCCGGGAACACGCACATATCCTTGTCATGGACCATATCTGGCGTCACGAGCTGGGGGGGACTCCATTTGGAAAAGCGCTGTGCTACGAAATCCTTCACCGCTATGGAGGAAAGAGCCGCATGCCAGGGGTGTACCCCGTCGTAGGCAGTGTAGCCAAGATAAATTCGCTCACCGATTCGGGTGAGTCGGGGATCCTCACATCCTGAGTTAACTCCCGCCGCCCGTTTCATTTCAAAATCTGCCCGCGGAGCATAGGCAGGCTCCGGAAGGCGTTTAGAGATGTGCACGCCGTCCTTGCTCGAGGCATATCCGAAAGTCGACGTATTATCATTGGACATTGCGCGATAGAGAATGTGCACGGTTCCTCCTATCTGTACCGCTGCGGGATTAAACGTCGCCTTCTTTTCCCATGAGTGGTTAGCATCGGGGCGTATGATGGGATTTTCTTTCGCGCGTATTGCGAATTTTGCTCTTCGCATAGGTATGAGGGCAGTGAGGAGGTCATTCAGTGAAAGGGAGAATTTTGCGCAGACGGTATCAGCGGATCCGTAATAGACGTCGAGCCGGTCCTCTTCCTCAAGTAGTGCTCCGGTCGGGAAGACAATATCGGGGGTCACTCCGTAGCGCTCATAGATTTCTTCTGGAACAAGGATGGGACCCTTCGTCCGTCCAATGATAGTGCGCGGATCATCGAGATCGAGAAGCACCGCTTCGATACCGAAGACTCGCTCGCCGCCGCCGAAGTAATTTTGGATATACGAATAGATGAGAAGCCACCCATCCTTCGTGCGTATTGGCGGCGCGCCTACTTCTACGTGGTCATGGTCAGAACGCAGGGGATTGAGAGTATGCATGGAGAGATCGGCATGCCATGCTTCCCAGAATTTCTGATCCCACAGTTCTTCAAGTCGGTCGCACTGCACTATGGCGATGCGTGCTGGCGGCTCGTCGGTGTGCGCGGTGAGCACTGCTGTTATTTTGCCCCCCACGCGCTTCGGGAATAGCGCCATTGCTTTGGCATTAAAGGGAGTTACAAGGTGCTTTTCGTCGATGTGCTCGAGATCCCTTGAGAGCGCCACTCCTATCTTGATGTTGCCCGCTCCAAATGGCACACCGCCGAGCGCAGTGTAGAAAATAATGTAGGTTCCCTCAAAATATGCGACACGAGGATCCTCACAGCCAAACCGGTCCCACTCTTCCGAGGGGGTGATCAGTTGTCGGCGTCTGCTAAATGATTCTCCATCTTGGGACTCTGCCACTCCGATCGTTGAGATGCCTGCGGGTGTCATGAGCGCATCGGGATTACCGAGCGCTCGGTAGAGAAGATACGTCGATCCTCCTTTCTTGATTGGGCAGCCATTGAAAGTCCCGCGGGCTTCCCAGGGGCGGGCATCGCTCGGCATGAGAAGCGGATTGCGGGGACTGCGGCGGGCGATAAACATACGTTTGATTGATTATACTGCAGGCGCGAGGACGGCATGTTCATCGTGCATAAGCGATCGCAGAAAATTCTCAAGAGGAGCGGTCGCAACATTAACGGTCTTGTCGCCTCCGCCGTAGTAGAGGAAGAGCGTCCCGTCTTTGATCACCGCGCCTGAGCCGTACACGACCCCGGGCTTCCAGTCGTTTTCATAGGGCATATCAGGAGTGAGTATAGGCTTCGAAGAGCGAAAAAGTATTTTAGTGGGCTCCTCAAGATCAAGAAGCATCGCGCCTATGTTGTATCCAATGTGCACATGGGCGGGATCCATCCCGTGATAAAAAAGAAGCCAACCACGCGAGGTTTTAAGTGGCGGGGCACCCGTGCCACGCACCCACTTATCCCAGTGATGGGGTCGCCCTTTGGTGCGATCATAATGGCTTTCTATATATTCTCCGCGCTCAAAGCGGGAGAGATCGTCAACATATTCAACTTCGACCTCGGGGGCCACACTATGGAGAATTGCATATTTTCCATGGATCTTCTCAGGAAATAGTACCCAGTTTTTATGAATAGAGCCTGGCGGAGAGAGGGGAACGGGCTTGTTCCAGCGCCACGTCTTTGCAAGGAGCGCATCTGCATGCAGCGAGGTGAGCATCATCCGAAGACTTTCCCAGCCGTTGAAGGCCGAATAGGTCATATACACAACCCCTTCAATCTCGACAGCGCGCGGATCCTCGCTTCCTCCCCAGCCACCGCCTGAAGCGTAGAGCGCAGGGTTGTAGCGCAGTTCCGAACGCGCAGGGGAGGTGAATGGATTTCGAAACTTCGATAGCAAATGCTCTATGTCGGCAATAAAAACGGGGTGAGGAAGACGTTCATCAAAGTGAACTCCATCAGCGCTTGAAGCATACCCGACGCGGGAAATTCCATCCTCACCAAGCGCGCGATAAAGCAAGTGGACTCGATCGCCAACATACACCGCTGCGGGGTTGAATACCGCCTGATTCTCCCAGGCATGTTCAGGGAGGGGTCCGAGGACGGGATTTTCTCGAGCACGAGCCAGATGGGGCGTCCGTCCCCGAAATGAGTGTCTCGCGACATAGCCGATTGCGAAGAGAATGAGAAAAAGTATGAATCCGGCAATAACAATCCACACATTGCCTAGCGCAATGCCAGAAAGAATCACCGCCGCTGCGACTATTTCCTCCATACCAATCTTATTGCGCACTACGTCCGTCCGTACCGGTCTTTCAGTCGAACTATGTCTTCTTCATCAAAATCTCCAAAGGAGATCTCAAGCATCCACAGATCATGCTCGAGTGCTTCTGCCCGGTGTGCGGTTCCTCGTGGAATAAAAAATTCCTTTTGGGCATGGACTTTTTGAGTGCTGTCCCCAATAGTCACCACACCTTCTCCGCTCAGTACATGCCAGAACTCGTCTCGCTTGGCGTGTGTCTGAAGGCTCAGGGCTTCACCGCTGCGTACTGAAAGAAGTTTTACGGTTGAGGGAGTATTTAAGGTGAATTGTTCGAAAAACCCCCAAGGCCGCTCCTCTTTTTTATAAAAAGGGAGACTTTCAGTACTCATTAATTTCAGTATATGCCTAGAATTTTCGCAGAACCCTAAAAAAGCCAAGAACTGTGCACAACTTATGTGCTCAAGTTGAAGTTCTCCTCAACTCAAAGAGGAAAAGTGGCAACTAATCTTAGGATCCCGAGGGGATTTTGTTGTTGAAGAATAGAGCGCGTTCTTTTGGGAACAGCCACAGGGCCATGGCGTACACGCTGTAGGAGATGAAAAAGGCTGAAAGCACATCTATCGTGTAGTGGAGATGACCAAGAAGGACCACCACTCCGAGAATCACTGAAGCAGCCAGGAAGATATAGCGCAGGAGTCTATCATGCCAATAGATAAGGGCCATCATGAAGGGGAGGGTAGTGTGTCCTGAGAAGAATTGATCGCCTCCTCCGAAGAACGCGAGCAGTATCTTGCTATGCACATCTATTATGACGTGATCAGGGTAGGGCCCAATGTGTGTGAGCGACACAAAAATGGCGCGGACGAAGAATACCAAGCTTAGTGTATAGAGTGTGAAGGGTGCTCGTTTGGGATGAAGGATACATAGAATAGCGATAAGTAAGACTACTGCAAGCGCCCCGTATACAAAAATATCCTCCACTCCCGTAACGACGGGCACATTGGAGAGAATGATGTCGGTCACTGAGCTGCTTGCTTTCTCGGTCGCATACAGATCGCTGAAGGCGTTGGCGGCAGCGCTCAAGGCAATTGCCACTAGTGAAAGAAGAATAGAAAAAAATATCTCCCTGTTGGACCAGATTTCTTTGTGACGCTGCCATGCGCGGCTCGACCATCCTTCAGGTACTATAGTCTCCTCCTGCATCTTTGTGAGTATACTACCTCCTCTCTCACCCTCGCTTCATTGCCCGCATGAGGATGCTCGCTCCTAGGAATACGAGCAAGAGTCCGAGAGCGTAGAGATAGAGTCCTCCTGAGAGGATGTTTTTCTCCTGCGTGAAAAAGAAGGTTAGAGAAATAAGAAGGGTGCCTGCTAGCATACGCCAGACCCACAACGACGCGTCCCGAAAAATCATCGTCGCATAAAAATCCTTTCCGCTTCTTCCCATAGATTCCATGGTATAGAGATCAGTTACGTGAATTGATACGCGCACTACCGGCCAAGACACTGCTCCCGCAAATCCGTAGAGTATGACTCCGGGAGCACTCAGTAGCGAAGCGAATAGTGCACTCGAGACGGCAAGAAAGGATGTTGATATCCCAAGAATTTTCAAACGATTCTCCACGGTCCGATATTGTGCGAGCGCAAGAATAAATAGTGCGGAGAACACAGCGAAGGATGTTGCATACAAGCCCACCTGAATTACTCCTCCGAGAAGAAAGAGGACCACAAGGGGAATGGTGACGGTCGAGACTACCTCCTGCCAGGCAGTTGCGAGGAGGTAAGGCTGTGCAGAGCGATTTTTTCGCTCGGTGAGGAAATGTGAGAAATCATGCCATTCAATGGGCGTAGGCCGGTAATTGTTGAGACCTGAGAAACAGAAAAAACCGAACAAGTAGAAGAGGGGAGTAATAATGAAAAGGAGCGTGAATTGTCCGATATTGAATACCTGCCCGGAAAGCCATAGAAGGAGTGTTGCAAGCGCTGGCCCTAAAATTGCGACAATGACGGTGCCGGCAGTAAGCAAGGAAGAGTAAAAATCTCGCTCCTCGTTGCGCGTCTCTGATAGTTCGAAAGTGTGAATAGTGAGCCAGAAGAGGCCGTTACCAAGGCCGTTGACTCCCATGGCGAGATAGGCAAGCGCGGGGGTGTCGCTTTTGAGGAGTACCAAGAGCGTAACCCCCATCAATATGAAGCTCCAGAAAAATCCGTATTTTATATTGAGCTGCCATCGGGAAGCAAAAAATCCGAGTATACAGAAGGTTACTGCGATTCCCGTGTCGAAGATAAGCGTCGCGAGAACGTTAAGAGCGAAACTTGAGAACTCCTGATACAAAAAAAGCTGAATAAACACGCTCGTGAGACTTGTCGTGAGGCTGTAAATCCAGAAGAGAAACACGAGGGAACGTACCGGCAGGCGCAAGCCCCTGAATTGCCTGAATATCTGAGACATGTCATCATTTTACACCGTGAAAGTAAGTATTGTAGTGCCTGCATATAACGAAGAGGAGGTACTCGGACCTTGCCTCCAAACCATACGCCATTCGATTGCCGAGGCTTCCCTTGAAGAGAATGACTACGAGATCATCGTCGTAAACAACGTTTCGACGGACCGAACCAGGGAGATTGCGAGCGCCACCCCAGGAGTTCGAGTAGTTGATGAGCCTCGCAAGGGACTTACCCGAGCTAAAGAAGCGGGATTTAGGGCTGCCCGGGGTGAGCTCATAGCGCATCCCGACGCGGACACTCTCATGCCACCGCATTGGCTATCGTTTGCGCTCTCGGAATTTGAGCGCAGTCCTCATCTTGTGGCCCTCAGCGGTCCGTACATTTACTACGATGCTACAGGCCTTTCGCGCCTCGTTACTCGCATCTGGCTCACCATGGGGTTTCTTTTTCATCTTGTTATACGGGACATTCTTCACAAAGGAGCGATGGTGCAGGGAGGGAACTATATTGCGCGTCGCTCGGCTCTCGAGGCAATTCAAGGATACGATACGTCTATAGAATTTTATGGCGAGGATTTCGATATCGCGACCCGTCTCCTTAGAGTAGGGAAAGTCAAATGGACCTGGAAGTTCTATATGTATTCCTCAAGCCGGCGCCTAGCGGCTGAAGGAAGTATTATCACTGGGCTGCGCTATGGAGCGAATAATATTGCTTCAGTTTTTCTCAGGCGTCCTTTGATGCAAACTTATACTGATATCCGACCAAAATTGAAGGCTCGTGCCCAGGAGGCGGCAGACACGTTGATAAGAACAGGACGTTTATAGCGCCGAGCTCTCAAGCGCGTGGGATCTGAGGGATATTGACAAATATCTATATTTATGTATAATTACCCCCAGAAAAAGCCTTAGAATGAGGAAAAGAACGGGGGACTCCACCCTTAACCCAAGGAGTCCTCATGCGTTTGTTCAAACATAAGGAAGACGCTTCCAAGCAAAAGCCTCGTCGAATCTTCAAGCTCTCCCGCATCGTGTTGTTGCTCCTCGGCGCCACGCTCATCATTCAGCATTACTACCTGTCGGCTGAAATGGGTCAGGCGCTCGAGAGCCAGTCACTTAAGGAGGCTATACGAGAGTGTGTGGGGCCAGTGCTTGCCGGTGAGGCGGGCATTGTTGGTCCCAAGGGCATGGCGCTTGTCGGCAAGACTATCGAGAACCGTGCGGCGCTGCTCAAAGGCGACCTGTTTGCTCGCCTCTGTCAGGCAGCAAAGGGCGTCCATATGGCGCGTGGCAAGGGGCCTATGCCCGACTACTCAAGCTGGCTCGGACATTCGATCCAGTATGAGCGAGGCGGACAGCGTCTCTTGGCCCAGGCCGAGGACGTTGCTGGGAAGGTGTTTAGTGGCGAGTGGGATTTCGGGAACATCAATACTGAGCATCTCACTCATTACAACACCTTTACCCCTGCTTCACCACAATGGTGGAGCTTCATGCGGGGCAATCGGGGCATCGATTGCAAGAGTGTCCAAATGCTGCACACGAAGAGTGGAGGTATAAGTTTCTTCACCCTTTGTTACAGCGGTTCCACTCCGCACGCCTCTCTGAGATTCTCGCAGACTACCTCCAAGGTGGGGCAGCAGCGAGTGCCACCTCCGCCACCTCGGAAGCCTCTCTACCATATTGCCAATCGGTAACGAAAGTTCTTCGATCTACTCCAGAGCCCGCCGCATCCTTGTGGCGGGCTCTTTTCTATGTAGAGTATGGAGCTCTCTAAAGAGCAGAGGCCACCCTTAAAAAGGGTGGCCGATAGGTTTTAGAGCCCAATTTTTTGACCGGATTCTTGTGAATCGCGGAAAAATGGGGCTTCCCACTTCATAGCGGGGTCGATGCTCAGATAGGGAGACTGAGCTGTGGAAAGAGGCTCAGCCTCAAGGGCTTCTTTGCCAAGCCATTCGGGATGATAGGTTGTAACCCCTGTTTTCACCCCAATGAGGCAAAGGATCGCAAGTAGAACGTATGCAAACGTAAAGTCTTTCATCTCATCTCTCCCCTGAGATGATAGTTGGAACGGACTTCTAGTTCGGAGCATAGCGCGCTGTCTGCAAAAAGTCATCAGCACACTTGCCTCAGGTGTGCATAAGCGCAAAAATTATTTTTTCTTCTTTATGCTCTTCTTTGTGGGCTCTTCAAAGCACATTGCTTCGATGTTGTGCCCGTCGGGATCGAAGACAAACGCGGCGTAGTAATCAGGGCTGTAATCCGGACGCGGTCCCGGCGCACCATTGTCCGTGCCGCCCGCGGCGAGCGCCGCACTGTGAAAATCCTTGACTGCCTTCGCGTTTTTTCCTCGAAACGCGAGGTGTGTGGGCTCCACACGCTCTTTTTTGACTATCCAAAAGCTTGTATGGCCGCCTTCCTTGAAGCCTCCCGCTGTCCCGTACTCCACGGAGAGGGTATACCCGAGAGGTTTGAGGGCCTTTGTATAGAACTCTTTTGAACGGGCGTAGTCCTTAACGTGCAGAGAGAAATGATCCATCATACGCGTGTTGTGTTACCCAATAAGCTCTCAGTATAGGCCTATAACCGCTGTATCTGGGGTGAAGGGAGGAAGAACCTCTTTATGGGTGTACAATAGTGGTATTAGCCTTTAATTATCATTCCATGGCAGCAGAAGTAGCTTATTGTGTGAAGTGCAAGGAGAAGCGCGATATGAAGGATCCCAAGGAGATAGTCATGAAAAGCGGCATGAAAGCAATGCAGGGAACCTGCAGCGTCTGCGGGACCAAGATGTTTAAAATCCTCGGCAAGAAGTAACCGCCGCCTCTTCTCTCCTCACACCGCGCCCTTCTCTGGGGCGCGGTGTTTCGTTTTATGAGGGCAGGGAAGTGATAAGAAGGGCGAGTGCCGAGAGCCCCATGAATGCGAAGGTAATCCAGACCAATGTCTTTGAGAGGAGGCCGCTTTTGAATTCGCCCATGACCTCACTATTTTGTGCGAGGCGCCCGATGATATAGATGAGTGGCACAGCGATGATGCCGTTGATGACGGCCGTGATGACAAGTGCGCGTATAGGATCGATGCCAATAAAATTGATAAGAAGCCCCAGTAGTGTTGCGACTGTGATAATGCCGTAGAACCCGTGAGCCCGCCGGAGCTTGAGATTGAGCCCCTCTCGCCAATTCAGTGTCTCGGCGACAACATAGGATGCCGATGCTGAAAGAACAGGAACGGCGAGGAGCCCTAGGCCAATAATACCGATCGCGAAGAAGAACTTCGCGATAGTCCCCGCATAGGGAAAGGTATGCACCAAGGGCTCAAGTGCGCGCGCTGCGTCTGCCGAGGTGGCGACGTTGGTAATGCCGTTGCCATTGAGAACGGTCGCCGCAACGACAATGATAGACCACGTCGCTATCTGGGAGGAAAGCATCCCGATGAAATTATCGATCCGCATTCGTCTGAGGTAGCGGGGAGAAGGGGCCGGGACACCTCCGTGGATCATGCGGCGCTCGCGCTCTTCCTCGACTTCCTGGGAAGCTTCCCAGAAGAACATATAGGGAGAGATGGTGGTTCCGATAACCCCTGTGAGTATAAAGAGGAATGCAGTATTGAATTCAATGTGCGGCACGAATGTGGCTAAGAGTATGCTCCGCCAAGGCTCCGCAATAAAAAGGAGAGTGAGCACGTAAGAGAAGAGCGCTAGCGCGAGCCACTTGAGGACCCGAGCATATGCACGGTAGGACATGAATATTTCAAGAACTAATATAAGTGCCGTGAAGAAAAGGGTGAGAGCCGCAAAGGGGAGAGGCACGATAAGCTGTGCGGCTGCCCCCATCGCTCCGAGGTCAGCACCAATATTTATAGTATTGGCGAGGAGCACCAGGAGAAGTGTGAGGTAGAGTATGTTCTTGCCATAGCGCTCCTTTATAACTGCGGCGATACCTTTGCCGCTTACAACGCCAATTCGCGCACATGCCTCCTGAACAGCGGTCATGAGAGGAAGGATAAAAATGACTGTCCACAGTTGTCCGTACCCGAATTGCGCACCGGTCTGGGTGTAGGTGGCGATGCCAGAAGGGTCATCGTCGGCCGCGCCGGTGATGAGTCCAGGCCCGAAAAGTTTTATAAACTTCCTTATGTTTGAAAACACTCTCTCCATTGTACGTCCTTAGTTCAGAATCCCACTACACAGTGTGCTCTGAGGGGTATGGCGCTTGTATAAAAATGCCTCACCGAGAAGTTCCCTATGAGCAGGGAATCTTCTACGGTGAGCAGATATGCTGTACTACTTCCACCTCACGTTAGGTTATGGAAGTCTTTTTGAGGTTCTTGAGCATCTCGCTGAGCAGCCGAGAAGTAAGACGTCGTAGATACTGACGGAGATGTCTTTTTTCAAGCACTGATACGTGATCGTGTTGTTGTATGATTTCGGCTATCAGCTTGGATTTTTTCTTCACCGGCGCACTCCTCGTTGATGTTGCTCTCTAATATTAGTAATAACATTTATGGATGATTATATCCACTGAATTTCTGTCTCTTTAGCCACCAGGTTGCCAAGAACGTTGAGGTCGGCATAGCAGTGATGAGTCCGATAGTTCCTACTAGAGTTCTAATAATTTCGCTTACCAAAGGTTCGTAATTGAGAGCATCTGATAGGGAACTGCCCGCTCCGGCGTAGACAATGAGGAGTGAGAAAGATACTCCCGCATATACCAAAAACAGTGTGTTGATGATGGAGCCGAGGTGCGCCACGCCAACGGTATAGGCATTCTTAAATATTTGTTTTTCGCTTGCCTCAGAATTTGAAGCGATAAATTCCATCACGGTGGCGACTTGTGTGACGACCATTTCGGTTAGGATGCCGAGCGTCCCGAGCATGATCCCCCCGATGAGAAGCTCCTGCAGATTAATGCCCGCCAACCCTAAGAAACTGTCATCCGTTGAGGTTACCCCGGTGAGGTGCGCCGCGAGGACCGAGACCTCTGTCAGTGCGCTTATGAACAAAAAATTGAGTAACACCACAACAGTTGATATGTGCGAGAGCGTCGTAAACCCTTCGCTCAGATATACGATGCACACAAGAATAGGCACACCGACGAGAAACACGACTAGTTCTGGATTGAAACCACTGACGATAAGTGGGGTTATGACCCAAACAAGGGCGGCTATTGTGAAAAGAAGGGCGGCGAGTAGTCGGAGTGCTTTTTTGCCGCACACGCTGAATACCAGAACTAAAAATAGGATTGATAACAAAAAAACTACTGGTTCCATAGAGTTAGGGTTGGGGGGCTATCAGGGGCAGAAGATTGTATCGAACGATAAGGTCAGAGGCCTTTGTGGTATTCACCTCGCTCTGCCAGAGCGTCTCACAGGAGGCGATGGATAGGGGAGTGAGTCCGGGGAAAGCAGTACAGGTGCCGTGCTCAAATATACCATCGATCGATCCCGTGTATTTGAGATCAGCACTGATGATGAACTTTATGGCTCCCGTTCCCGGCACTCTCTGCACTACTGTGGGTGTCTTTGTAGTGAAGAGATCTTGGCCGAGCACACTGAGGGGGTACTGAATGCCGAGGAGATCTGCAACGGTCGGATAGAGATCGATATGGCTTCCCGGAGTTGTATCGGTCCCCTTTGGCAGGACGCTTCCGGGAGCGAGGATAATAAGCGGTACGTGCTGATTGGCTGAATCGGGGGTGCCTATGAATGCGCCGTGGTCCCCGTAGATAACGATAAGCGATGTGTTGTAGAGGCCCTCTGCCTTTAGCCCCGCGATGAAATTTCCCAGAGCCTGGTCGCTGTAATGCACCGCTTCAAGATACTGCTGCTGTGTTGCTGTCAGCGTCGTGTCCGAAGGTATCGGGAGAGTCTCAAGGTCTGCGGGTAGGGTAAAAGGAGTATGGGTGCTGAGTGTGATGAGCGTTGCCATAAAGGGTTTTGGCAGGGACTCTAATTTTGGAAGAGACTGCTCAAAGAAATCAGCGTCTCCGAGTCCTTCGGGTCCGACGAGTCGTGGAATGGTGTAATCTGGCTTGCTAAATATGTCTTCGTAGCCAAGGGAGGGATAGGCATTGGAGCGGTTCCAGAAGGTCGCGACGTCTCCGTGCATGGCGGCCGTCGTATATCCGTGCGCATCAAGCAGATTCGGCAGCGCATTATATTGATTCTCCGCCTCAGTGATGAACGCCACTGAATCCGGCAGGGGATATAGGGAATTCTGAGTGGAAAACTCGGCGTCCGCCGTGTTCCCCTCGCCATCCTGCGAATAATAATTCGTAAAATATGTTCCTTCCTGCGAGAGCGCGGTCAGATTGGGAGCGACCTCGACCCCGTTTATCTTGTACCCTATCACCCAATTTTCGAGCGACTCGACTTGTATAAAGATGAGATTTTTGTCCTTCTCTAGGCCAAAATCAGGCCCCTGGGGAGGCAGCGTTCTTCCCTTTGCCCACTCCGCGAGGAAGGCTAGATCGGCTGGACTTGCCGTGCGGGGCTGGAGCACATACTCGACGAGATTCTCAAGATAGAAATTCACGATGCCGACCTTAGCGACCAATGAGGAGAGGTTGTACATGTCGCTATTGGTATAGAGATCTTCCACGCTCCCGAATGTCACTTGCTCGGTGAGGAGAAGCGCACCATAGCCACTGCACAGGGCGGCGACCATCAATAGGAGTGCGATGATCTTCTCCTTTATGGAAAATCTCTGCTCTTGTTCTGGCGTTTTGATGCCTACATATCCAGCGATGAGTAGGAGGAGCGGTACTATGAACGCAAGCAGTTTATAGGTCAGGAGGGTTCTGATAGTACTTAGGAGATCGACCGATTGATCGGAATAGGCGAGCGAGGAGGCCTCAAGAAATCCTCCTGAGTATCGATAGTACAAAAACTGCGAAATAAAAATTAAGCTTACGAGGAGAGAAATAAAGCTAAGGTATAGGTAACGGGTCCTTCCCATTGAAAAAAAGATTGCCGGAAAAAATAGTATGACGCCAAGACCTATTGATGATTCTGCACAACGCCACAGGAAGGATCCCCATACGATATTGAGCCACCAATTAAAAAGAAAGGTCTCGGCA